>NZ_JAQIBL010000163.1 GCF_027859075.1 Oceanispirochaeta sp.
CACCTCGACAGATATTGCCGCCGCAAATTGGCCTTCGCTTGTCACTCACTTGAGAGCAAAAGGCCTGACTTACAACGAGGGAATAACCGGGCAGAAATCAGCCTTTGACGTGACAGGATGGGCGATCGTCTCCAATGTTGCAACCCTGACTTTTGCCAACACAACGGCAGAAAATGCACTCTTGACGGCACTCACAGAGGACAACCTTGTCCATGGATCTTACAGCAATTGGAGATCAATAACACTTGCCGGAGCAATCGGAACTATCTCAGCCGGGGAATATGCAATAACCGCCATTGACCCTCTGACACGGACTATCAGCTTTGCTTTCACAGCGGCCGACGGTTCAGCGTCAGGAACCTTCACAGCGAACTTTTATACCAACAGGGTTTCAGGATCATCAACCACAGCCCGTGTATATGAGGCAACAGGAAGAACTCTTGTATCTGCTAATGATGGGGAAAATATCAGCGGGTTGAGAAGACGGGATAGGGGTCAGGGGCATTATCACATACCGACTTCTTTGACAGGAAATGATATAGGTAGCAGCAACACTGCTGGATCATTTATAAACTTTTTTAACGGGTCCTATTCTTCTACTTTATATTCTACAAGAGAACCAAAAACAGACGGAGTAAACGGAACCCCAAGAACCGGATCAACAACAGACCCAAGATCAGCAGTCGGACACCTCTATTTATGGGGACAGAATTTTTCTAGTTAAGGAGACAATATGATTCAGATTCTAAAAGACGATGAGATTTACACCGAGGTTGAAACAACTCCGGAAGAAGAGAGCGCAGAACTCAGCAAGGCGAACCTGGCAGCCGAACTATTGAACCGGGACAAGGTCGGGGAGTTTGTGGCAAGAGTCAAACCGGTGGATGCTCCCGTAGCGAAGTGACAACAGTATACCTAATCGGTGCAATAGTCGCTCTGTGCTCCGTTATCGGCGTCATGTGGAAGATTAACCGCATGAGGGTTAAGGGCTTTAAACTGGACATAGCCGATAATGAAGAAAGGCTCAGAACTCTAAGAGATATTGTTGTCTCTCAGGAAGATGAGATTCGCAAGCGTGACCAAATGATCGACACACTACAGGAGATCGAAATTGACCATATCAAAAAGAGCAAGAAGCTGCGGACTCCTGATAATCGGGCTAATGTTCGCAATGCTTCTGATATCATGCGAGACCTTGCCGGAGCCGGTGATAGTGACGGAGACAGTTCTTCCTCCTGAAGTGATCTTCCCTGACTTCCCATCCATCGAAGGCGTTGAGTATCTTGACGGCTTTGTTAAGATCCCGGATTACGTCTGGATCTCAATAGCTCAATATGGCTTGGACGTAAAAAAAACGGAAGACCAGTATAAGGCTTTCCGCTCAGAATGATTTATTGGAGGTCGTGATTCCTTCTCCGGTCACGGCCTCATTTTTAAAGTTTCTTTGCTCTTTTTATTCCTTCTTTTATCAATGATGTAACGAAAACGACATGTTCTAATTTTTCTCTGTCAAGGATTCTTCCTTCTACTTTATCGTTTATTATTCCAATCCATGACTTCAATGTTTCAACCTTGTCTTTTTTTGATAAAACATCGTCATTCAAAAGGCTACCAATTATTTCTTCATATTCTCTCATTCTCCCTCCTTCCTAATCCGTTCCTGATAAATCTCATCATCCGTCAACCTTGATTCCTCTGGATGAAAAATCACATTCAACCCCATTACAATAATCAATAATAAAAACGATCCCACTCCGACCGATAAAGCTATGTCTGCTAATTGTTGCATGATAACTCCTTTGCCCCTTTCGGGGCTATTTGTTTATTTAAAAGATTGTAAAGCCTTTTTTTCTGCCTTTGAAGATGAAAGCTCTGTACCACTGTTTACGCATTCTCCGCCGATTCCATTGTATGTTGCCCAATCCCAAACTTTATTATTTCTTACTACAACATAAACATTACCATTAACAGAACCTGTATACAAACCATTACTTGTCTTATTCATTTCTTTTCTCCTTAGTTACTATCTACCTTTATTATACATATCTTTAGAAGCCTGTCAAACGATATAGACACAAATAGTTAAAATAAAATAAAAACAATTATACAGTTGACAAACGATATAAACCGGATATAATCAACGGTATGGAAACAATAAAAACGATAGCCAAAAAGGCGAACATATCAACGGCGGCAGTTTATCACCGTATAAAAAAGATCGGAATGAAACGGCGTTATGAAGAGAATGAAAACGGAAGGGCAGAACGTGTCTTTGACAAAGAGGACGCCGAACTGATCCTTAATTATCAACCAGAAAAACCCGGGAGGAAATCATGATACCAGATCCACCATGGAAAACAGACAACCTTGAATTCTTTGAGAATGAGGAAATCCAGGAAACTCCTGACGAGATCAGAGAAAGGCAGTTCAATGAATATTCAGACAAAAAGGATCTTGACTGGATCGAGGAATTCAGATGATTTTCGAGGAATGGATACACTGCCTGATTGATCCCTGCCCATGCGAGGACGTCGGATGTGATATCTGCACCTTTGAGGATACCGGAGACGTATGTCAACCGGATATTAAACAAAAGGTCGGCCCTGAACAAGCCGACCATATCTGAGGGGGAGTTCTAAAGGATTGCATCGGCCGGGTGGGTTTAGGATCTCAGCCCGGTTTTTTAAAGAATAGAGAAGGATGTTGACAAATTGAAAAATAGGGATTATGATTTAATTGTTCAGACTAACTACCTGGATTACAAACATCTACAATATCAAGAGGCTTTATTGAAGTCCCTTTATACAATTTCGTAGATGGGTTGTGTTTAGGGTAGTTCCTAAAAAGGGATTTCAATAAGGTCTTTTTTTGAGTCCGAACCGTTTACGAGTATAACGGCGGCAATCGATAACTACGCAGCGTGCCCGAAGTTGGAAGCGGTAAATTTGACCAACTATAAAGTCATGATGAAAGTCAGCAATCATCAGACATAAAACTGACAAGGTTGAGACACCCACAATTATATTGGAGTAGGTGACACTCAATGATCCATCCTGTATTGGGGCTATGGGATACGGAAGGGCATATTGCCAACTCACTTAGTCAATGACTAAAGGGGTATGGCGTAGCTATATTCAAATAATAGGAGAGAATGATGAAAATTGAAATTGATTTACAGGACATTTTAGGGGACGAGTACGGAGATATGGAATCACTGGCAAACTCAATTGAGAGACAACTTGTAGACAGTATTCAAGCTAATCTTTCAAAAGGAATACAGAATAAAGTAGACTCTGTTGTTGCGGAGATTATAGCCAGTAAAGTGGCAGAGACAGCGGAAAAGGTTCTCCCTGCTCTGGTAGAGGAACTGGTAGACAAAGAGTATCAGCCTGTTGGAAGGTACGGAGACAAAGACGTCCCAACAACTATGAGAAAAGAACTTCTTAAAGTACTGACATCTCAGATGATCTATAAATCTGGTAGTTACTCATCAGATAAAAACTTCTTCACAAACAGCATTGATGATATTATTTCTGCTAAGATGAAAGAGTTTAAAACTTTGTTTGATTCAAAAGTAGATGAAGTTTTTACAAAAGAAGCGTTTGACTATGCACTTGTAAAGATGAATCAGAAGTTCAAGATGGGAGAAGTAAAATGAAAGGATTTATCTACAGAACAGGAATAAGAATCAAGGAATTCGGAGAAAGGCATCAGATCGGATTCATCGCAAGAATTGGAATCAATTTACAGGGGAAGTTATGAAAAAGATGAGTTTAATTAAAGCAATTAAAAAGATTATGAAACGGAAGAATAAAAAAAAGGTTAAGCAGAAAAGATCAAGCCCTGCAGGAACAAAGCTCTGGATGAGAATGTATAAGGCTCAGCTGAGGGCCAAAACAAGAGAAAACCGGATACTTATGAACTCAGGAAAAGCAACACAACCTGGAACCTTACAGGGTGGAAGACCTCTTCCGTGGAACCATGGGTTTACAGCATGAATGACATAATTGAATCAATCCTATGTGAGCTGGCATTGGCGGAGGACACTCACCCATCATGGCCTAAAGACATCATCCATCAGGTGGCAATCATGGCAGAAGAGTCAGGGGAGGCCGTGAGAGCCGCTAATCAGTACGTCTATGAGAGAGGGACCCTTTATGACTACAGGATGGAATTGATCCAGACAGCGGCCATGTGTATCAGATGCCTGAAGAACCTGGAAGGAGTTGAATAATGAGTATGGATAACGAAAAAAGAAAGGTTGAATTTGTTTTAAAGTTAGCTCCTGGTTTTGGAATCGGAATATATTATTACAAAGGGATTATTGCCAGCGACGTTGACAGAATGGTTAAAATCAATTTTCTTTTATGGGATATCTTGATTCTTGGAATACCTGCGGGAGTTGATTGATGTACCGATCAAAATACAACGCCAAAAAGATTGTAATTGACGGCATCAAGTTTGACTCACAGAAAGAGGGGAAGCGGTATCAGGAATTAAAATGGCTTGAGACAGATGGACAGATCCATAGCCTAGAATTACAGCCGAAGTTTGAAATAGTTTCACGTATTAAATGGAATGGTAAAACATTGGCAAAGCGATCATATAAAGCTGATTTCAAGTATTACCTTGTCAGCGCTGGGATGTGGGTAGTTGAAGATGTCAAGGGATTTTTGACTCCTGTCTACACTCTGAAAAGACAGATATTCCTGAATCTTTACCCTGACTATTTATTTATCGAAACATAAGGAATTATAATGACAATTGAACTAATCAACGAACCGATAAAACTTCCCTCCTGTTCTCCCATAGCGGCCTATGAGGACATGACACACGAACAATGGCTATCTATGAGGACAGAAGGGATCGGAGGCTCTGAGGCTGCAGGGGTGATGAACATGAGCAAATATAGCAGCCCTCTCACGGTGGCAATGGAAAAGACAGGCAGAATAAAGCCTGATGACATTTCCCAGGAAGACCCCATAATCATGGGGAACCTCATGGAGCCTCTGATCCGGAACAACATTGTCAAGCCGATCCTTAAACAGAGACTTGACCTTGATGTTGAAGTCATCGATCCGACTCACATGTACCGCTCTGACATTTATCCATGGATGATTATCAATACTGACGGGTTTTTAATTGTTACAACAAAGCTAAAAGAAGGTGAAGAGCCTGGAGATTGCGGAACTGAAGCAAAACTAATCGGCCTGGAACTGAAATTCCGTTCATCCTATATGCTCCAATACTACGGGGGCCGGGACGGTTCAGAGGTTATGGACTCAGACTATTGTCAGGTTCAGCATTACATGGCCGGGACCGGGCTTGATGAGTTCCTGGTTTTCGCAATGTGTGGAAGCCTCCCGGTTATCCGCTTTGTCCCCAGGAATGATAAGTTTATCATAGCACTGGTAGAAGAAGAGAGGAAACTCTGGGAAATAATTCAGGAAAATAACATAATGAATTTCCCAGCTCCGAACGGATCGGATGCAGATCAGAAAGTAGTTGACCATCTTGGCAGACCTCAGTCAGAAGAAGCCGCAATGATCCCACAGGATGAGGAAAAGATGGTATTACATAAATACCTTGGATCAGAGATCAAGAGGCTCACAGAGGACAGGAAACGCATTCAGCAGGAAATCCTTATGGATATGGGAATCCACAAATACGGGGAGACTGACAACATGATGGTGACAAACTCACGCTTCCCCGTGACAAGACTAGACGGGAAACGGCTCAGGCTTGAAAAACCTGAGATAGCAGAGGAATACAGCAACACTACTGAATCATCAAGGTTCAGTGTTAAGGAGAGATGAGTATGAATATATTTTATGTTTTTGATGAGATTGACAGTGAATCTTTGAGAGCGCCTTTTGATAAAAAAAAAGGAGAGGGATGGATTAAATCGACGGTTGATATAATACCAAGAATAGGTGAATGGGTTGATTTGCCTGTTGGGGAAGAATATTCAGAATTAAAAAATGATTTAGGTCAATGGTGCTGTGATCTTAATACTGTTGTTAATGTTGCATATTACATTAAATATAATGCAGTTGTGATAACTCTTGGATATGGAGTAAGTGAATCATGACCATAACAAAATACACAAAAGGCGGCCCGGTAGCTCACGACATTCAGTATCTTCATGAGGAATGCATCCTGAGATTTGGATCAGATGATGAACCAAAACAGACCATGATACAGGCTCATAATGACCTTAATAAACTGGCTGGATCAATCTGTGGTAAAGCCGTCAGAGTCGAAAAGGTCAGCTGGACCCGTTCAAGGGGTGAGACCAATATCACCATAGAATGCACAGCAGCCGCAGAGAACGGGGAGGAAATGACAATCAAGCTGCCGAAGATCGGATGGAGGGACAGTATCAGGAATGTGGGAGATATTTCAGAGAGAATACAGATCCATCACGGAATTGAGGAAGCGGATATTCTGATCCTTCAGCAGTTTGAATATTCCCTTCAGGACTATGTAAAGACCGGATCAGGTCAGCTTGATTTCGGCTTTCAGGAGGTAATGTGATGCCATGCGGAAAATATGCAGGGATGACAATTCGACAGATAAACAGGCTTAGAAATAAAAACAGTAAAAGGAGAATTAAATGAACGTAGAAGGCAAAGACGCAACGGAAAAGACAAAACAGGTACAGGCGAAAGCACCGACTATTTACGGCTTGATCACGAGTACCAAGGATGAATTTGGGAAAGCACTCCCGGCTCATGTGGACAAGGAAAGATTTGTCAGAATCGCAATGACAGCTATCCGGACCAATCCGAAACTTGCACAGGCAAATCCTACCAGCTTAATGGGCGCATTGATGACGGCGGCTCAGCTTGGATTGGAACCCAATACACCGCTCGGCCAGGCTTATCTGATCCCGTACGGATCAGAGGTTCAGTTTCAGCTCGGGTACAAAGGACTCCTGGATCTTGCCTACAGATCGAAACAGTACAAGCGTATAAATGCCCGTGTAGTGGACAAGGCCGACGAGTTCGCCTATGAGTACGGACTTGACGAAAGACTACACCATAAGCCCTCAGCGAAGCCCACAGGGGAATCCGTCTATTACTACGCAGTCTATGAACTGGACAACGGCGGGAAATCATTTGTCGTATGGTCAAAGCAGAAAATTGAGGATCATGCAAAGAAATTCAGCAAAGCATTTACTTCCGGACCCTGGAAAACAAACTTTGATGCCATGGCCTGCATGACTGTCCTCCTGGATCTTCTGAAGTCAGCACCAAAGAGCACCGAAGCAGCCCAGGCCGTGGCAAGTGATAATATGACAGTCAGAATGGACATGGCAGACCCAGAGCATCACCTGGATGTAGATGGAGACTTTGAAGCGGTTTAATCTTCCTATCAGGAGGTGATCATCTTGGCTTCCCCGGTGGAATAGTAACCGGATATAGGAGAAATAAATG
>NZ_JAQIBL010000164.1 GCF_027859075.1 Oceanispirochaeta sp.
TCGACTCTGGTCCAAGAACTCTGCCAGAATCTCTCCTGGACTCCCTACTTCGAACCTGTTTCTGAAAATCCTTATCTGGAAGATTTTTATAAAGACATGAAACAATGGGCCTATCACTCTCAGCTCTTTTTTCTCAGTGACAGGATGGCTATGCACAAAGAACTTCAGGAACAGCAGGGAAATGTGGTTCAGGACAGATCTATTTACGAAGATGCAGAAATTTTTGCCCGGAATCTTTATCGGCAAGAGTTGATAACAAAAAGAGATTTTGACACATACTGGAAGATGTACACCATTGCCGTATCCCTGCTGAAACCACCGGATTTGCTGGTTTATCTAAAGGCATCCGTACCGGCACTTGTAGAAAGAATATCCCTGCGGGGCAGAGACTTTGAATCGGTCATTCCCCGCTCTTATCTGGAGCAGCTGAACCAACTGTATGACGATTGGACCGAGTCATACAGTGACTCTTCAAAACTGATTCTGAATATAAATGAATTTGACATACTCCGGAGTAGAGATGATTTAACCGGCATAATCCAGGACATAAAGGAAAAACTTCTGAACGGCCAGGGAGAATTGTTTTAAGAAAAACCAACTTTTAGTTAAGTATTCAGCCTGAAATCCGAAAATAATATTAGAAGCACATTTTGTGTTCAACAGTTTCAATGTCTCCGAAAGGAGATATGCTATTTCAGGTCCGTAAGGTGCAACGTCCAGACTTACGGGCTTTTTTTTGCCCGTTTGATTTTTACGATCTTCTTTTTACATCACACCTAAGAAATCAAAGACAGTCGATATATTGCAAAGAAACCTTTTGCCGTCTAATATCATAAGCATGGCAAGACTATGGTTGCTTATCAGTTCAATGATTCTATTCCCCGTCCTTATAAGTTCCCAGGAAATAAGTCTTGAAGACATTAAGCATATTTATATGGCTGGGATTTCTTTTTCACAGAATTTCAAAACAGTGGATGAGATGACCGGGGCCCATTCTGAAGACCTGCACTACTCTCTGAATTCAGCCGGATTGAATTACAGCAGTTTTACAGGTGACCGTCTGGGGTTTTTCTCTGATGTAAACATACTGATGCCCTTCACATCAAGCTATGAATCTTCCAGTCCAGAGAGTAACAGAGGTTTTTCATTGGATTATATGGGGGGTATTGGATGGAATCTCAGGATCCAGAGAATTACATTTCTCCCTGCCGCAGGTTTTCATGGCGATTATACCTTTCTTTCCAAAGACCCTCTGGATGAAAATATGTCAAATCACTTGTTCTCCTTCGGATTAGGAGTCAATCTGAAGATGCTGTATAGGATAAAAGAGAAACATCATGTTTTCTGGGGAATCAGAGGCGGCCTGGACACCATCGAATTTACGAGTGCCTCCTATGATTCCAGAGTCATCAGATTGAAAACTAAATGGACCTATCTTCTTTCGGCCGGGTATGCCTTGTCATTATGAGATTCTTCCCTGATTCAGGTGATTCAGGAGTTAAGATACGCCTGATATAACACCTCAGAATCCATGTCGAATATAACAGATTCATCCTCCCAGGGAATCATATCCTGATCCTCCCACTGTATAGATTTCCTGAGAGAAATCCCCTCCATTGCCAGTATTTTGTCCTTCCAGTCCTGAGGAAAAACAACCGGGTGCCCCGGGATATTTCTATAAATGGGTCTGGTTACTCTATCCTTCTCCCATATCTTTGAAATCCTGAAAAAATGTTCCGGCACGATCAAAGGCATATCCATAGGAAAGATAAAGAAATCATCCTTCACATATTTCAGACCTGCCTGAATAGACCCCAGCATTCCACTGTTATAATCCCGGTTTTCCACAATACGGACATCAATATGGGGCGTGATAAGTTTCTTCAGGGAAGAGAATTGATAACCTCCGACAACAATGACTTCACGGCAGGCTTCGCGGGCTGTCATTACAGCTTTTTCAATGAGAAACAATCCTTCTTTGCTTAATAATTCAGCTTTCCAGCAGCCCATTCTGGAGGAGAGTCCTGCCGCAGGAATAATACAGACAGCATCAATTTTTTTCTTTTCAGTAAAAAGGACTTCACTGTTAGATTTTTCAGATTTCATAGCTTATATTATACACAAGGACATAATATATATGACATTAAAAGAAATTTGTGAGCATCTGATCCATGAGGATAACTATATTCTAACGAGCCATGAAGCACCTGATGGTGATGCGATCGGTTCCGAAATTGTGTTGTATAGCATACTAAAATATTTGAAAAAAAAAGTTATTATTCTGAATTCGGATGCCACAGAGCAGAAGTACGGTTATATGGATATTGATAATGTAATCCAGTTTATAACACCGGGAGACAAGCTCCCCCGGAATCTCTCAGAGAAGACACTGATTGTTATGGATACGGAACCGGATAACATAGGACATCTTTCAGGAGTCCTGAATGAGGCAATGTTCTCAGGCATTGTGTATGATACTGGTTCCTTCATATATCCCAAAACAACAGCAAAAACATTTGATATTGCACACAAATTGGTAAAAAACGGGGCCAGGCCGAATTTTGTTTACTCCCATCTTTATGAGAGTAAATCGACGGAGTCTCTGAAACTGAGAACCATGGTAGGATCAACCATGTCTCTCCATTTTAATGATCACGTAGCCTATCAATATATGGATAGGAAGACCCTCCTTGAGTCGGGTGCTAAATACGAAGAGTCCCAGGAAATCGTCAATATTCCTTTACAGTGTAATGAAGTGAGAGTCTCTATTTTCATTAAAGAAAATGCAGAAGGCCAGGCCCGTTGTTCCATCAGAACCAAAAACGAAATTGACTGCCTTCCCATCGTCTCCCATTTCCATGGAGGAGGACATCCCACGGCAGCCGGATTCAAATTGAAGACATCCGTAGAAGAAGTTCGCCGTGAGGTGCTTGAATTCTTTGCTTCCTTATTTACATAATAGCGACATGAAGAGTCGATATTTAATTCTACCCCTGTTATTTCTCCTTTTGATATCCTGCAGTGATAAAAATGAGGAAAATCTGAATAGGAATCCCCGGGTCATCAATCCCGTCATATACGAAGACAACAGTATCAGTGAATCAAACAAAGAGAATGCGATTGATGACATGTCCTATCTGGTCCCAATGATCGATTTGCCCCTTGATGAATATGCACAGAAAATTCAGGATATAAATCTGGACAACGATACAGAGGAAGAGCAGATAATTCTGACTCGTAAATCTGAAAATGAAGATTCTCACTTGAAACTCTATATAGCTGACTACAATAACGAAACCATGCGCTATCAGACAGCCCTTGAGCAGGACATCCTTGTAGACCATATGGAAGGACTCAGCATCCTTATTCAGGATATTACAGGAAATCAGCTGAATGAGGTTCTGATCACAGGTTTTGACATTGCAGGTCTCCATACCCTGGATGCATTCAGGATTCAAACACTGGGAGGAGCTGAAGGATTAAAATACAGGGAAATTATCTCTCTAGCCGTCAATGGCACCATTGATATAGAAACAGAAGAGAGGTCTCAGAATTATAAATCCGGACAGATGACATGGGAAAGCTTTCCTATCATCACTGAAGCCAGTGATGAAAGTGAAGACGATCTGGACCTGATTAAAACTGTATATAAATGGAATAGTACGGCATTTAAATATCAACAAGTTTCGGTATCCAAAATTCCTGGTGTTACTATCAGAGAAGAAAATCTTAAAAAACTGTACAGAGGAAATCTTGACGATTTCAAAGGCTTTTTAAGCGGCCCCTGGTTTAGAGTCAGTGACTTGAACCAGACAGAACAGCCTTTTATGCAGGAGATCCTTTATTTTCATCCAGAGGAATCTCAGGTTATATTTACGGTTGATGATGTACAGGAAATCTATGAGTGGAGTGATACTTACCGAACAATTTTCAAAGGAATTTATATTCAATCCGAGAATCAGCTCATCAAAAGCCTGAGACGTGATATTTATATCACCATAGAAGACATGGATTCCATCCGAGTCAAAATCCAGGGAACGACCGAATGGGGCGGATTCTATGAACCAGTCAGTATCTCTTTTCAACAGGGGTTGATACACAATGACATACTCAAACCTGCTGATGAAATGATGGAGCTCAGCGGTCTGTTTAAAAGCAGCCGCGGGATAGAAATGTATCTTGATTATCCCTTCTTTACCGAAAAAACGACTGACGGAAAAAGCAGAAAGGGAGTGCTTACATTTTATAATCTGTACGGTACGAATGTACTCCAGATGCGCTATCAAAAAGAAAACGGTAATCTTGAAAAACGATCCATCTACAAAGCAGATTTCAATGTTACCAGTGATAGTACAAGAATCATTAGAACCCTGACACTGGAGCCGGGTATGCTGACTGTCTCCGGATTCAACCAGGAACAGGGAGATAGTCTCCATTTTGAACAGATTGAAATCAAGGAATCCGGGGAATCCTGAACCACTTGATTCCCAGACTCTCTAATACCCTTTCTGTCTCAGAAATATTTGTGCTGATAATAATGACTTTATGAACATTTCCATCCCTCTCAATACGGCATTGTTCACCCCTGGATTCAATTTCCCTTTTCATTTGAAGGGCATTATCATAATCCTGGAAGGCACCTACCTGTACTAGAACCTTCTGAACCTCAGCATCCACAACCGGAACTGTTTCAAAGACTGATAGATCTTTCAAAAGGGATTGTGGATTCGGGAGAAGAGAAATGTGCTGCTTCTTTAAGAGAGCCCTTTCTATTGATTGAGGGAATTCGTCTATCAGAATTTGACGGTAGTTTTGAGCCTGATCTTCCTTCCCCCCTTGAGCGAGCTTCTGTTGAACCAGATACAGCCAGTCAGGCTCATTTAATAAAGCAGGAAATTCATTATGAACCTTATCCAGCCAGATCAGAATCTGTTCATCTTCAAGATTTCTCAAAGCCATTACATACTGGTTTTTTTTCTGTAAATCACTGAGAGAAGTTCCCAGACCCAGGTCTCTTAAAGATAGGACTTCGTCTTGAAATACAAGGCGGGTTAAAGCCGGACTATCTCTGCCGGGAAGATCATCTTGTGCCTCAAGCAGCAAATCGAGGTACTTCTTTTTTTTTTCCTGATCAGAAGTCAATTCAGCCAGGACAAGGGCGGTCTCAATAAGAACAAGTTTATCCTCTTTCAATAAAACCTTGTTCAGAGAATCTTCAACCAAAAGGAGATCATCCTTCAGGGATCCGGAAATCCGGAGTGTGTGAACCAGGATTCGCCCGAAACTGGCTGTCCCGGAATTTTTAGAATCATGAAGCCAGCGGACATAGTATTCCCTGGCATCATCAAACCGCCCCTCTCTCTCAAGATCCTGAGCCTTTGACAGATCATCAGCACAAAGGATAAGGGGTGAGAAGCAAAGGAGGAGGATGAATACAAATTTAAAGCGAATTCGAATTCTCTGAATCGGATTCTGAGTTGTTTTCAATTTTTCTTTTCAGCATCCTTTTAGTCTTTTTGTCCATTTTTTCAGGAACAAGAGAGTTATCTCTTTTCAACTGTTTCATCAGTTTCTTCTTTTTTAATCCACTCCCTATGACATAGGGAAGAACCGAGATGGCTCCCAGGATATACATTACAAAAAAACTGATAAAAATGGGAATATCCTTCAGTTTGGCTGACTCAGTAAACCAGAGATTGATATCTGAGCTGTTTCCCAGATTCAATCCAATGAATGTAAAAATACAAATGAGAATTAAAATATACCACACAAGCCTTAGAGGCATCACAATCTCCTTTAGGATGAAGTTAGAACTGATCGAATATATGCTTTTATTATACTCCAATCATTCTCTTTTGGTAGAACAATCCAACCACCTTTATAGAAAGATGCATCCTCAAGAGCCGTCGCCTGCTCTTCCGCCGTCAGTCTAAAAAGATTGGTATAACTAGCATACAGTATATTATCTGTATTCATGACATGCTGACCCGTAATTTTATAATCTTTATAGGACAGGAAGTACTTAACCATATCGGCAGAACTCAGATTTGACTGTACGTATTTCCCCGTGGTTCTGATCAAATCATAGATTGTATTCATATCGGTAATACTCATATTTCCGGCTATATCCTTAAGAGCTGCAATGACCTTCTGCTGCCTTACAGCCCTCTCAAAATCAGAGGAGGTATGACGGGAACGGGCAATTCGAAGAGCCGCGATGCCATCCAGGTGGTGTGTCCCGGCGGAATAGTATAGTGTAGACCAGCGTCCATTTTCCATGACTTTATACGTGGGATCGACCAGAGCTTCATCCAGACTGACATCTATCCCCCCGAGAATGTTGACGACATCGATAAAAGCATACATATCGATGGCGATATATTTTGTTATACTCAGTCCAGTCAGATCAGAAAGTTCTGAAGTAAGCCGCTGAGGACCATACTGCCTGTAGATCGAGTTGATTTTCCGACCGTTAAAATAAAGATCCCTGGGAATGCTCAGCATTTTAATCTGAGAATTCTCGCTATCGCAGTGCAGGAGAATCATGGTATCCGCATTATGTTCATGAGATCCGATTAGAAGGAAAGTTTCTGACCCCTGGGACGGAACAAATGTGTCTGCCGCGATATTCTCTGAGTTCATCTCTTCCAGCTGATAATTAAATGTCAGCTCATGACTCCCTGTGAAGGTCTTCAAAGACCGGACAGGAATATCATCTCCATCCATCAGATATATTTCACCGAATTCCTTCTGCAGAGCCAATGCTCCCCGACGAAGGGATTGATCATCCACAAAATCGTAATAGATATAGTCATTGTCTTCCCGGGGCTGGAGGACAGGATGAAAACCGAGGTCCGCCAGCCTTTGTTTGAATGCTGGATCCGCAAGGAGATCTTTGATCTCCTGCTCCACCAGATCATCGGTACGCTGAAAAGCCGTTCTTATATCATTATGGCTGATGTAATCCAGGAGACCTTGTTTCAGGGATTCAATATCCTTAAACTTGAGGTTCCCCATGGTAAAAAGACTCTCTTCCGTATCCGTTGTAATCCTTAAGAGCTCGGAATTGTCAATTCTTAAGACAGGAACACTGCGGTTTCTCCCTGAGAAAACACTGTCGGCCAGGCTTATATTGAACTCCCCCAGTTCTTCTCTCAGTTCCCGATCCCTATAGATTTGAAGTAATTCATTATTCAGCCTTTCAACATGATCATAAAGAACATCCATTTTTCCGCTTTCAATCTGCAGAAAAGCAATTGTCTCCCGGGATGTCAAAGTATTCCTGATTTCGGAATTTCCCAGTTGTGACTGTATGAAAAATCTTTTTTCATCTGCACTATACTCAAGGATAAAATAAGGGTCCTTTCCTTTCTCCAGAAATCCCTTAAGTCCGCTTGTTTTTCTGTATTTCAGCCCCAGTTGATTCAATTGTGAAATAAAATCCCCATCACCCAGCAAAGAACTGCAGACTCTCAACTGTTCCTGTTTGCTGTTATGCTCCTGTAAATAAGAGACCGCATCATAGGCTGCCAGCTCAAAAGTACCGGATTCAGGAATTTCTGATTCGTTTTCATTTTCTGCATCAAAAGAGAGAACCGGAAGATTCATATACATTCTGACTTGAATAGAGTTTTGCTTCAGTAATTCCTGAATATTCCTCAACTCCGCCAACTCCTCCTGATTCAGAAGCATCTGATTCTCATAATTGACAATTTTCCCGGTCCATCTTCTGTTCTGAATGAAGATTGTTAACACAAATGAGAAGAGTATCAGAGTCGAGATCAAGGTGATTAGTACTTTATGTTTCATAGTAATTAATTGTCGTCTCCGGTTTCAATAGTTTTAATTCTCTTTTAGGAAAGTCTGGCTTCTGCTGATTTTACAGTATTAAAAAGCAGCATTGTAATGGTCATTGGCCCTACTCCCCCGGGAACCGGGGTGATATAGGATGCTTTTTCACAGGCTTCATTAAAAGCGACGTCCCCCACGAGTCTGTAACCTCTCTTTTTACTGCTGTCTTCTACCCGGTTCACACCGACATCTATCACGACGGCTTCTGGTTTGATCATGTCTCCGGTTATCATTTCCGGCCGTCCGGCAGCAGCGATCAGAATGTCAGCTCTCAAAGTTTCTTCTTTGAGGTTCTGTGTTGCCGTGTGGCAGATCGTCACAGTGGCATTTCCCCAGGCCTGCTTTTGAAATAAAAGATTACTCAGTGGTTTTCCCACAATATTACTCCGTCCGACAATAACGACATTCTTGCCCTTGGGTGATATATGAGAGTATTCCAGCAATTTCAAGATTCCATGGGGTGTACAGGGAAGAAAAGTATCCTGTTCCAGGATCATTTTCCCCACACTCATGGGATGAAAGCCATCTACATCCTTGGAGGGATCGATGGCAACGATGATCTTCTGCTCGTTTATATGATTTGGTAAAGGTAATTGAACAAGAATTCCGTCAATTTCCCTATCCTGATTCAATTCATCAATAAGCTTTAGCAAAGAACTTTCACTGGTATCTTCCGGAAGTCTGATATCCCTGGAGTACATGCCCAGATCATGACAACTTTTCTCTTTTGCTGAAACATAGGATCTGCTGGCTGGATCATCACCGATCAGCACAACAGCCAATCCAGGGATGACTCCGGATTTGTTCATTTCAGCGACTCTGATTGCCAAATTTTCTCTCAGATTGGCTGCGACCTCTTTTCCATCTATAATTATAGCCATATTAATGATTTCTCCTTGTAGTAACCTCGTTGAAGCTTTGTTGTTACTATGATATTATCAAACAAATTTTGAGAATGAGGAATACAATTGAATAAAAAGCACCCCTTTGTCTCATCCCTGTATTTTCTATTTATGCTGATTTTTATATTTTTTTCAATGCCTGGGTATGCTGAAGAAACAGCTGAAGAGGAAAAGCCTGCCAAAACCAGAATTGAATATCATACACTCGGAGATCAGGTCTTTGGAATTAGCGCCGGCCTTTTCATTCCACTGTATTTTAACAATCCCAATCTGAGCTGGAGCGATTCGGATGCCTTCACCTCGACAAATCTGTCATTGGGCGGAACAGGAGCACTCTATTATGGAGCCTTTCTGAATAATAACATTCAGCTGGGCATGGAAATCGGGGCTATGTTTGCCGGAAGTCCCAATAGTCATAATTTTTATATGATCCCCATAACCTTCAGGGGAACCTATGAATTACAGTTCAAGAGCAATCTTTTTACTGTGCCCCTTTATATAGGTGCAGGTATCAATATGACCTCCTATCTGGAAAGCTTCAATGTTGAAATGATCCTCAAACCCGGAGCCGGTTTTTATTGGAACTTCAATTCCAATTGGGCCTTTGGAACCAATGTAACTTACTGGTGGGTTCCTCAGATTTATCCGGGAGAAAGGGAATTCAACAGACTGGGTAATTTCATGGATGTCTCCCTTTCGGCAGTCTATCACTTTTAAGAGGAATTAATGAAAAAACTATTATTCATCCCCCTGACTTTGATCCTTATATTAAGCTGTTCAGGAACGGCTATTTTTTATACTCTGGAAAATGAAGAGGAAATCAGGGACACAAACAACTTCAAACCTGACACACCTGTTAACAAGATACTGATCTATAAAGATGCAGCAGGAACCGAGACCTATATCACTCATGGAAAACAACTCTGGTACAGCACCGCTGGTACACAGCAGAATCCCTGGGCTGCTGTTTCAATACCCGATGGATTTTCCACTCATGTGGTTGTCAGCTCCATAGCGACCTTTGGTACGAGACTCTATGCGACACTCATAGACGATGATAGAGATTCAAAATCAGCACTGATGTATATGGATTCTGTCAGTGGCGTCCTCAATGAAGTGTTCAGTTACACCCGAAGAGACGGTCCGGGGAGCGATGATTATTTTTTTTATGATATGTCTCTTTTTTATACTGATGACGGATTATATATTTCACGGGTTAACCGATCCTGGAATACCGAGTCCAGTGACAGTTCCAGCATTGAAGACACCGAGTTATTCTATTTTCCCTCCGGTGATTATCCCTCGGCCAGCGGACTGGATGCTGCCCATCAGATAAGCCTGCCCGGGATGACTCTTCCTTTTCTGATCAAAGACATTGTGAGCACAGGTGCCGGTGGAGATACTTACCTGATCCTCAATGAAGCCGGCAGTAGTGCCGACTCCTATGCAGCGGGAAAGCTTTTTAAGGCCACCAATAGCCCATCCTCTTTTTCTGAAATATCCATGGATGACGCTTATTCCTACAACAGACTCTATTATTCTGAAAAATATTCTGCCCTTTTTATATCCACAAGAACAAAGTCCGATGTGCACCCAATATTGTATAGTCTCTCCGGTGGACCCTGGCTGAGTCTTCCTGGAAAAAGTGATGTTCAATTCAGTGGGTTTGCAGATATCTCGGATGTTCAAGACAAAACAATACTGGTGGGAACCAGAGGAGACGTCCAGGATGGCAGCTCGTCCTACTACAATGGGGACGGCTATTATGAGATCGATATGACTGATCCATCCAGCATCGCCATCCAGGGAAATACTTTTGCACTGGATACAAACTATAAGAGTACCGATCTGACGAATTCCACCATTATGGATATTCTTTACGATAAGGTAAGAAATAAAATATATACAAGCACCAGCTCCAACGGACTATGGATGAATAAATACTCTGAGAGTGATGATGCAAGGATCTGGTACATAGAATAATCCAACATGATAATTGATCAATAAAAAAAGCCTTCCCGAATTCTGGAAGGCTTTTTTTATTCGTCTGTCACGACAGATTGTCTTTGTCTATTTTTGATTATTTATAAAGTCGAAAATATGCTGCAGACCCGGTTCTTTATCTAAATACTGGTGCTGCTGTTCTTCTTTTGTCAGGCCTATCAGTTCATGGCTCATATAATGAATCCACATCTCGTCATCCACTTTTTCTATCTCATACTTATTGCAATAGAAATCCGGCTGGATTGGAAGGTGCTCCTTATACTTCACATCCTTATAATCATGGACGGCGACCTTCACATCGGACCGGGGAATCCCCTTCTCCAGAATTACCTCTACCAGATGATTCAAGGTCTTTCCTGAATCGAATATATCATCAATAAAAAGAACCTTGTCACCATGTCTCAGATGCTCAGGATTATAGGTCCAGCCGTCAATCATCACACGGTCCTGCTGATGTATGTCTGTATAAGATCGGGCAACAACAGCAGCGTAAAAAACAGGACGCTCACCATTCCGGACAATTTTAAAAAATTCACTGAATACATTTCCCATATAAGCCCCACCCCGGAGGGGGATATAGATCACATCGGGAATAAACCCGGTATTATAAACTTCATAAGCCAGTTTGAGAGCATTGTTTCGAATTTGGTCAAAAGGAATGAATACTTTGTTCATATAAGTCTCTCTTTAAATATTTTTAACCGGGATCAGTCTGATAAAAATCTGGTTTCTCAGGAAAAAGATTATACCAGATTATAGCATTATAAATCGAGTAGGCGGAAATCTATAGATTCCCGCCTCTCACACCACCGTACGTACCGTTCGGTATACGGCGGTTCAACCAAATAGACTATGGTACCTGCAATCAAGTACCACCCGATCAT
>NZ_JAQIBL010000165.1 GCF_027859075.1 Oceanispirochaeta sp.
CGGTCTGTAATATCGTGGATTATTGAGAAAAGCAGGGGATTCTCATTCTGTACAATGGTTTCGGAAAAAACTTCAACATCCCGGATACTGTCATCGGCTCTGCGGTGCTGTGCCAGGAAATTCAATTCCCTGTTCTTTTGAATAACCCCGATTTTCTCAAAAACCTCATGTTGAGGAGCCATATTGATCTGATGAATATTCATGGATTTCATTTCGGCATAGGACCAGCCATAAAACTTTATGGCTGATTCATTTGCATCCTGTATGTCACCGGATTCGGGGTCAATGATCAGCATGATTGTATGATTGTCTCTAAAAAGAGTATGGAATAATTCTCTGTTATCCAGAAGCTTCTTCTGAGCGACTCTGGAATCATTCTGAAAAGAGAGTAAGCTTCCAACAAGGCTTGTTGCCAGAGGAAGGAGCAGCAGATAAGGGATGGCTAGACTCTTTGTGATCATTCGATTGTCGGGCCTGGGGAATAGCAGAAAGAAAAGCATGAGGATAATAGAATGAACAGCTAATCCGAATGCAAAATTAAATCTCCATCCAGGCCTGATCTGTTTATTTGTTACGACTCTTCCCATCAGAATACCAAGGAAAGTTGCTATTATAATACTGAGAACTCCAACGAACATACCGGTTCCACCCAGCCAGATCCGGTAGACTCCGGCTATAAACATGGCAATTATTGTCGGTAAAATACCCAGAAAAAGACCAGAGACACTGAGAAGAACTGTTCTTGAATCGAAGATCATGCCTGGATGTGTGAAAATACTGTTGTTCATCAGAACAATACTGATGACTCCGATGATCACTCCCTGCAGGGATTTGCTGAATATTGTTGTTTGATCGTGTTGGAAAATTAAAAGATTTTGAATGAATAACAGAGAAAGCAACAGTGATATATTGGTTGCTATATCTATGAGTAGTGTAACAGTCATCTTGTCTCCCTGATTTGATTTATTAATATATCATGATCAGAAATGTTTTTATAGGATTTTAACAAAATGGTTCTGTTTCTCTTGGGGAGGAACTCTGGTTTAGTTTGGCTTCGAGCAGCATCCCCTATGACAGCACAGTGATATGGATATCTCTGCCGGGGATGCATCTTCGGTTCATAATAGAGGTCCCCCTTACTTAGAGCCCGAACAGATCCCGCTGGGCGGCACTCAGTGCCTGGGGTATTAAAACGAAATTGCCTACATGCTTTTTCAGTGTAAATTCTTTCTGTGCCTCCACAATCTGTTCCAGAGGAAATGTCCTGGCAAGGAGCGGTTTGATTTCATCCTTTTCAATATAAGAAATGAGATTTGGAAAAACTGGTTCGTCCCATGCGGTACAGCCTATCAAAGTGAGATCCTTGAGATAAAAGTTTCGCATATCCAGGGTCACCAGAGGACCGGCGATGGCTCCTGAGGATGCATAGCGGCCGCCTCTTTTTAAAACCAGCATCATCTCATTGAAATTTGATCCGCCTACATTATCGACAACCACATCCACAGACATTTCACCAAGATGGGACAGGATATCCTCACCCCTGGGGATCACCCGATCGGCACCAATGGAGTGTACTTGGTCCATTTTATTTTTTCCGGCGATGGCCGTTACGATGGCACCCCGACGTTTAGCAAGTTGCACCACAGCAGAACCAACACCACCGGAGGCCCCGGTTACCAGCACATGTTCATTTGCACTTACTTTGGACCGGTGAATCATGTTCTCTGCAGTACCATAGGCGCAGGGAATGGTTCCCAGTTCGGCATCACTCCAATCGCAGTTCACGGGGAAAACTTCAGAAGCGGCAATCTTGACAAATTGAGCGAATGCACCATCGAAATCGGAGGCCATCCAGATATTTTCCTTCGAATCCCATCCCTCACTGCGAATGCAGGCCCGTATGAGTACCCGGGAACCGATGGTTACCGGGTCTACTCCGGGTCCTGCCTGGACAATGCGCCCGCAGCAGTCTGTTCCCTGGATATATGGAAAGGGGGTTGCCCCATTCCATCCTCCGTCCGCTTTTTCTTCAGCTTCTGTCTTTTCTCTCTCGTCCTCGCTAAGTGATTCTGTCCCGGCGGTGACAGTGGACGAGTACCAGCCCAGACGGGTATTGATTTCAGTATTATTAACTCCGGCAGCCAGTACTTGAAGAAGTACCTCTCCTTCAGAAATTTCCGGGATCGGCACGTCCCGATATTCGAGTTTCTCATATCCTCCATTACCGGTTGTAACCACGGCCTTCATGGATTTTGTACAATTCGTAAGATCAAAACGGTCTTTTCCCGCTGTTTCAGAATTTTTATTTTCCATAGGTTTGTTTTCCTTATATTTCATTATACGTCATTAAATACTGGGGCAACGAAATAAAAAATATGGTATAAATAAACAGCGAGTGGCCTTAAAATCCCCAACGCCCCAAAGCCCGGCGTCCCGATGCCAGGTTCAGATGGAATAATGGATGAAAACTGAAGTACAAACTAGAAAAGAAATAATTGGCAAAAAACTCTTTGAATCCGCTTGGGATGTAAATAATCCAACTCAAGTTGTAAATGTGTTCGACATCCTTGTTGAATTACCGGAAGCTGTCTCTGAAGCAAGAACGATTTGTGAGGGCCATCCATTCAGTGATTGTGTGCTCCTGGGGAAGGATGGAAAAGCTCTGACTCAGGGGCTTATCAATACTGAGATTGCGGGATGGAATTGTAAGGAAATACTCCAACACATCGTAAGGCCAGCAGCATAAATGAAAAATGCCTATCAACCTCCCTGCACAATCACGGCAGAAATATTGAAACTTGCCGCGGATATTTCTGAACAGATTGGCCGGTTTTCCGTGTCACATCTGTCAGATTCTGCACTGCGTTTGCGGCGTATCAATCGCATCAAAACCGTGCATGGTTCTCTTGCCATCGAAGGGAATACCCTCAGCGAAGAGCAGATTACCGCGATTCTTGAAGGGAAACGGGTACTGGCACCACCGAAAGAGATTAAAGAAGTGGAGAACGCTCTTGGCGTTTACGACCAGCTTGAAGAATGGGAGCCCTCATCGCTGAATGATCTTTTAAAGGCCCATCAAGTGATGATGAGTGATCTAATTATAGAATCCGGGCAGTTTCGCAGCAGCGGCGTCGGGGTCATGAAGGGGCAAGATGTCGTGCATATGGCTCCGCCGGCGTCAATGGTGCCCACTCTTATCAATCAACTGCTTCTGTGGGTTAAGGAGAGTCAGGATCACCCGCTTATTGTAAGTTCTATCTTTCACTATGAGTTTGAATACATTCACCCCTTTGCAGACGGGAATGGGCGGATGGGCCGTTTATGGCAGACCCTGATTTTAAGCCGATGGAATCCGCTCTTTGCCTGGCTTCCGGTTGAGAACATGGTCTTCAAACATCAGAAACAGTACTATGGGGCCATCGAGGCCAGTACCCGGTGTGCGGATACTGCTGCTTTTGTTGAATTTATGCTCAAGGCAATCCTTGAAACACTGCAGGACGTGAGCCAAACTACCCCCGGAGTTACACCTGAAGTCACACCCGAAGTCAAGAAGCTGTTAAGGGTCCTGAAAGGGGAGATGAGCCGAACTGAACTGATGGGGAAACTGAGCCTGAAGGATGAGAAGAATTTCCGGCTTAGATACATTCAGATGGCCCTTGAAGCCGGACTCATTGTACGCACCATCCCCGAGAAACCCAACAGCCGATTGCAGAAGTACAGGCTCAGCAACAGAGGGATGAATTATCAAAAAAGATTAAAGAAGGCATAAAAACATGCTGCAGAACAATCCCTCATATCAAGCTGGTGAGCCGCCTGTTCTTTGATCAGGTGAAGCTGGAAGAGTTGATTTGAGGTAACACCGCATCCAGTCTTGTAGGC
>NZ_JAQIBL010000166.1 GCF_027859075.1 Oceanispirochaeta sp.
ATCAACAATTTTGGCATGAGAAGGCTCCGTGGGCAGCAGGTGTCCCTCCTGAATCTGACCCAGATTCTGTTTGCGACACTTTTATCCTATATGGTCTTTAAAGAAATCCCGCCCATCTACTTCTATCCCGCAGCCCTTCTGATTCTGACTGGCCCCCTCATTGTCATCCTAACAGCACGGACCGTTCCGCGGACGAGGACCCAACAATGATGGAAAAAAAGCTATGGGACAGATTTATCAGGCCCAGCCTCCTCGATAAAAACTGGTATAAGCTGGACAATGCCGGTAAAATTTATCCGGCCCTGCTGAGTAAAAGAATCAGCAGTCTCTTCCGAATCAGCCTGAACCTGAAAGAACCGGTATCCCACCCACTCCTTTGCCGCGCTGTTGAAAACACAATGCCCCGGTTTCCCTATTACCAGGTGAGCCTCCGACCGGGATTCTTCTGGTATTTTCTGGAAACAAACCCGCGCACGCCGCCTGTCGAGGCTGACTCTCTCTACCCCTGTGTGGGTTTTCCTCTCAAAAAACGGGGGATGTTCCTCTTTAGAATCCGGATTTATAAAAGTCGGATTGCTCTGGAATGTTCCCATATATTGACCGATGGGAACGGGGCTCTTACATTTCTAAAAACCTTGACCGCCGAATATCTGAGACTGAAGGGCATCCCTATTGAACCAGATGAAGAAATGGGGATTCTCAAGCTGAATCAAAAAGCAAATCCCGAAGAGTTTGAAGATGCCTTTCACAAGCATTTCAACAAATCCATCCCCGAGACTTCCCGCAGCGCCAGGGCATTCCATTTGACGCAAAAACTAATCCCTCCAGGTCATTACAATGTCACGACCGGAATCTGCTCAGTCTTAGAGGTAAAAGCTCAAGCCAAAAAATACGGCATCAGTCTAAGTGAGTTTCTTATCGCTCAGCTCATAGACAGCTTTCAGGATTATATGAAAGGACCCCAGGGTAAAGACAGAAAGAAAATGCCTATAAGAATGAATGTTCCAGTCAATCTGAGAGCTCTTTATCCTACCAAATCAATGAGAAACTTTTTCCTCTCTGTAGAACCCTGGATTGACCCCCGTCTGGGCCATTATGAATTTAAGGAGATTTGTGCCAAAGTGCATCATTATATGCGTTATGAAGTAGACCGGAAATTTTTGAATCAGCAGATTACAAGAAACATGAAGGGGGAGCTGAATATCATCAACAGGCTGTTTCCACTCCACCTGAAAAATATGTTCATGCCGAGTATCTACAGAATCTTGGGAGAGAACAACTATACCAGTGGATTCAGCAACCTGGGGATGATCGTTCTGCCTAATCCCATGAGTGAGCATATAGAAAGCTTTGATTTTTACCCTCCCCCCAGCACAGGAAACAAGATCAAATGCACGGCTCTTAGTTATAAGAATGAATTGAGAGTCTCCTTCGGCAGTCTAATGAAGGAGACAGAGATAGAGCGTCTCTTTTATACGGGCCTGCGCCAAAAAGAGATAAGAGTTAGAATTGAAAGTAACCGGTTTTACTGAGCCCGATAAGATCCTGGAGGAAAATATGCCCTATTGTTCAAGATGCGGAGTGGAAGTGTACGAAGATGCCGAAGAATGCCCCCTCTGCCAGTCCCCCATCCAGAAATTCTCCTCAGACCCTGTTTCGGGAAGAACCTTTCCAGAAGACGAGATGGCCTCTCCCCACCCTCCCCGGATGAATAAGAAGGAAAGACTTCACCTGGCTTCGGTTCTGACGGGATTCGGAATGCTGATACCGGTCCTGATCACCTTGTCTGTTGACCTGACCATCAACAGGATACTGACCTGGTCCTACTATCCAACAATTATTCTGGCAGGCTGCCTTCTGATTGTCCTGACAGCCCTGTATTCCACCAGGAAGCCGGGACAGCTTATATGGCTTGTTTTCCTGATCATCTGTGGGACTATGCTCTCCCTTCAAACTTTTACAGGTGCTTCAATGGCGGCTCTTACATTAGGGTACCCCATTGTTCTGTCTGCAGCGGTATCCAGCCATCTGGTAGTTCTATGCTCTTCCCGGGCAAAAAGAAAGGGTTCCAATGTGGCGGCATATATTCTTGTCGGTCTGGCTTTATTCTGCGTTCTGACAGATTTGCTGCTGAGTTACAGCCTGAATGGAAGAATGATGCCCGGATGGTCTCTTATAGTCGTAGCTGCAACACTTCCTATATCACTGATCCTGATATACCTTCATTACAGAAAAAACAAAGAGTCAAAATTTAAGAAATATTTCCATTTCTAAAGACCTCAGGTTTCTTCCATATCGCCGGTAAATTGCTTCTTTTTCTCGATTTCTTTGGCAGAATTGGTAATCTCTTTTTTAAGAACCCGGATCTCCTGACGCCGGGCCAGTATTTCCTCTTCCAGAGAATCGATCCTGGATGTCATATATTCCAGATCATGACTGAGTTTATCAATATCTTTTCTGGCTTCCCATTTTTCAATACTCAGATTGAGCTGGATAGCATCTTCTGTCAGAGCATCAATCTCGGCAATGGCATTTTTCACTTCCGGCAGAGCTTTCAGATGCTCCGGTGTATCTCCGGTGACAGACTCACCCCATTTTTTAAGGGCCTCCATCAGACGATCCTCTTCGAGAGCCTGTTCCTTAGTGAGAGAATCAATCCGCTTCTTAGGCCCTCGGCCTCCACAGAGTTCCTTTAGACGCTCTTTGTTCAGCAGCTTCTGCTCTTCCACCCTCTGCTCGTCTTCCAGGACTGATTGCCACTCTTTATCGGCACGGAACCAGGGGGCCAGAAGAACAACATCTTTACTCTCCGCATCCCCTTTCCCTGCCCCGAGAAGCAAGGCATCGTTCAAACACTTCTGGTAGAGTTTGCTCTGAGAGAGTTCCATTGTCTTTTTTTTGCCTTTCAGCACCGTCATTCTGCTCTTTCGAACAAGACCTCTGATCAGATTTTTATTAATCACCTGATTTTCTGCTTGAAAAAGCTCTGTCTCATTGTCGCGTATCTTTGTTATATTTTTAATAAGGGGCTCAAAAGCCTTCTTCCAGGGAACATCCAGATCCTGTGTGTTCACAAGGTAAAAA
>NZ_JAQIBL010000167.1 GCF_027859075.1 Oceanispirochaeta sp.
GGACTTCTCCTCCTCCTTCTCGGGTACGGACTGAACCTGGTCAAAGGATTTCTCCCCATAACAATTGCCAGAAATATTTTGGGTTGGAATGAATCCTTACTCCCCTCTCTCTATACACCCTATTACCTGATATTCAATGTGGAAATTCTAATGATGGCAGGATTATCATATATTGCGATGGGATGGATTTCTTCTCTAACGACCCGCCCTGTAGCAATACTTCTAATGGCTCTGACTGTAGTGATCGTTTCTCCTTTCTTATGGGGAAGAGGAGAAGAGATTCCCCTACTGAAACATCTACTAAATCCGGTATGGGGGGGAGATCCTGATTTGGTAATCTTTCCCTTTTTTCCCTGGTTTTCATATCCCCTCCTAGGGATGGCTGCCGGGGAAATTTACAAAAGGGATTATGAGGTAAAAAGGCTTAGAAATATCAGTCTGATGGCAGGATCAGCCTTGCTTTTAATAGGCGGCCTGATGCTCTTTATCAATTTCGAACGATTCTTTCATGATTACGGTCAGCAGAGCTGGGGAGCGGTAATTGCATTCTCTGGATTTCTTTTTCTTTGGGGAAACCTGATCTATCTGATTCAGAGAATATACCCGGGGGGAATGAAAACAGGTCTTCTGAAGTTTTTCAGCCGAAAACTGACTCTGATTTACTGTCTGCAGTGGATTATCATCGGCTGGTTGTTTTTCCTCATTCCCTTTCATTCCCTGTCCATGGGATTAGTGCTTCTGACCTCTTTAGGTGTAATTCTCACACTTTGGGGCACTCTCTTTGTGATAGATCGAATTAATTTAAGAAAAGCTGCTGCTTAAATACTATTTCCATTGATTCAGTATCCAAAGCAGTTCTACTCTGCTTTGGATACCCGTTTTTTTATAGATATTGTAAATATGATTTTTAACCGTTTTGGGTGAAATTTGGAGTTCAAAGGCAACTTCCTTACTAGTCATTCCCCGGATAATCATTTTAATGATGTCCTGTTCTCTCTCTGTAATCCTGAAATGTTCAAGATAAGCTCCTGGAATATCCTGCCTGGGCAAACCCTTCCCTTCTTTTGTTTCATAATGGGATAGGGCAAATAGATGGAAAACATTCCATAGGATATAAAAAAATAGTAGAGCCACTGAGACATTAGAAAACCTTCTGAACTGATACCAGCTTGGAAAAAAATAATCCAGTAGGAAGAAGGGAAGAAACAGAAGAATAAAAGGGACGAACAAGGTACAATACTTCTTGATTTTCTGAGAGATTATATCTTCCCTTTGAAAAATGAGAATTCCTATAGAAAAAAACATCCATAGGGTAAAGAGTATTTCTGAAATCAGAAGCAAGGTCCCCCCCTCTATCAGCAAGTACAGGAGAGCCGGTAGAACGACGGATAGAGATGCTAGAATGGGAAGGAATCGGGTATAGAATCTTCCAAAATGGTTGATAAGACGGAAGATTACTGGGAGTAGAATCAGACAGATCAATCCCTCCAGGATTTTGTATATGGCTATACTAAATATAGAGTTGGTATACAATCCTGATAATTGGCTGACCGTACCGTATATTTCCAAAATTTCAGTCCAATACAGAGCATGTAGAGCCAATAGAAATAAAGAATAATTTTTTAATAGGATAGAGCTTTTCTGTCGGGATCTAAAAAAGAAGAGGATCAATACAAAAAATCCCAGAAGAGCTCCAAGAGAATAAAACAGTAAAAAAATATGATCCATATTATTGCAATATTATACGAGTTCCGCTAACTCCTCACAATGATTAATATTAAGAAAATAATAAAAGACGGGCCCCCTGCTGTCGGGATCGTTCCTCAGCAAGCCTGGGGGACGACTCTATTAAGAGCCTGGTCCCACAGGGAGACGCCCTACTTTGTTTATAATTAAAAAAGCCTGACCCCCGGGAAGGGATCAGGCAGGACTCAACAGAAAAAGAGTTATCCCTTACTTCTTCCGCCGGGTCCAGACAGAAGCATCTGAATACACCCCCGGCACATGGTCGGGACTGTATCTGACAACAGATGCAGCTTCAGCAAAACTAATCTTCTTATTTTCCAGACGTCTTTGTCTTCTTTTGTTCATCATAAGGGCATATTCCCATGTTTTTTCTGCGGCAGCTTTTCGCTTTTATCCGCGATCATTTCCAGAGACCTGATCAGCTCTTTCCTCACCGATTCGGGAGCCACCACATCATCCACAATACCCAGGGACGCCGCAGAAAAGGGATTCATAAACTTTTCCTGGTACTCATGCATCTTGATCTCTCTGATCAGATCATGATCCTTGGCGGCCTTGATCTCATTTCTGAAGATAATGTTCGCCGCCCCGGAGGCACCCATGACCGCAATTTCGGCGATAGGAAGAGCCAGGACCCGATCGTACCCCAGGGCCTTGGAGGCCATGCCGATATAGGCTCCCCCATAGGCTTTTCGGAGGACCAGAGAAACTTTAGGCACCGTGGCTTCGGCTATGGCATAGAGCAGTTTAGCCCCATGCCTGATAATGCCTGCATGTTCCTGCTCCGTTCCCGGCATATACCCCGGTACGTCGACCAGAGAGATGACGGGTATGCCGAAGGCATCGCAGAAGCGAATGAAACGGGCCGCCTTATCAGAGGAGTTTTTGTCCAATGCCCCCGCAAAAACCATGGGCTGGTTACCGATAATGCCTACTGAACGACCG
Source organism: Oceanispirochaeta sp. (assembly GCF_027859075.1). NCBI lineage: Bacteria > Pseudomonadati > Spirochaetota > Spirochaetia > Spirochaetales > Spirochaetaceae > Oceanispirochaeta > Oceanispirochaeta sp. The sequence continues at coordinate 2,692 of NZ_JAQIBL010000167.1, forward strand.
GCCAAACGGGCAAAGCCCACAACCATGCTGGTGGCAAAGTATTGATGGACTTCCAGAAATCCGCCGTCCTTGTCAAACAGAAGGGCAATAATATCCCGGATGTCATAGGGCTTGGAGGACTGCCCGGGGATGATCTGCAGGATATCACTGCTGTCACGGTTCGGGTCATCCTGACTGTCCCTCCGGGGAGGTTCTTCCTTGTTGGAAGAAGGAATGTAGGATAACAGATTTCTCAGAGTATCCATACATTCTTCTTCGGACTTGCAGTTAAAATGGGCGTTGCCGCTCTTCCTGTTATGAGCCTCCGCTCCCCCCAGGACTTCATGGCTGACATTCTCTCCGGTCACCGCCTTGATGACCTCGGGACCGGTGATATACATATGGCTGGTTTTATCCACCATAAAAACAAAGTCCGTCAAAGCCGGCGAATAGGCGGCCCCCCCCGCACAGGGTCCCATGATCAGCGAGATCTGGGGAATAACCCCGGAGGCCAGGATATTGCCCCGAAAGATACTGCCGTATCCTTCCAGTGACATGACGCCTTCCTGGATTCTGGCTCCCCCGGAGTCATTGATTTGAACAAAGGGCTTCCCCGTCTTCAGAGCCATGTTCAGGGTTCCGGCAATCTTGGAGGCATGCTGTTCACCCAGCGAACCGCCCAGGACGGTGAAGTCCTGGCTGGACAACCAGATCTGGCGACTCTCCACGAGAGCACTGCCAGTGATGACGCCGTCCCCGCTGATTTTCTTGCTGTCCATGCCGAAGTCATCGATACGGCTCAGTTCATAGGGCTGGTTCTCGACAAAACTGCCGCCGTCCACCAGGTACTGTATCCGTTCCCGGGCTGTTTTTTTCCCCTTGGCTTTCTGCCTGGCCTGACGGTCTTTCCCGCCACCGTCCAGCATGGATGCTCTCATCTTAGCCAGGAGAGCCAGGCTCTCCCTGTGTGATCTGGGAAGTTCCGGGGTCTTACCGACCTTCTCGGATGTTTTCACTGAACAACTCCTCATCAGAAGGCTGACGGCTGGGAATAGGAGAAGAAACCCAGGTTGTATTCATAAGATGCTTCCAGGTGATGTTCTCACTGGAAATATTTCCTCCCCATGAACCGCAGCCCAGGGTCAGGGTCATAGGCATGGCATTCGTCCAGGCTCCGCTGTTGGCGAGGCACTGGGGCTGATTAACCATGACTCTGGCAACATTAACTTTTTCAGAGAGCTGCATGATCCGTTCTTTTTTAGTGGTATGGATACCGCAGGAGTGTCCCGCACCGGAAAAGTTGGTAATGTCATTAACCATCTGTACGGCCTGATCAAAACTTTTCCATTTGTAGATGGCTGTCACAACAGACAGTTTTTCACCGGAGAAAGGATAGTCCGGGCCGATTCCGTTCTCTTCTACAAAGAAGAAGCTCCGGTCTTCGGGAAGATCGATCCCGGCGATCCCGGCGATCTTGGCAGCAGGCTGGGCAACGATATCTCGGTTAAGATGCACAGCGTCGGGCCAGAGGGCCTTCTGGAGTTTCTCTTTTTCACCCGCATCACAGAGGTAGCCGCCGGCATCCTGCAGTGCTGCGAGGAATTTGCTGTAGATCGTATCCTGAGCCAGACAGGCGTTCTCGGTGGAACAGCTTGTGGCCTGGTCAAAAGTCTTGGATCTTTTGATTTTGTCGGCCACATCGACCATATCCTGTGTGTCATCTACGATGGTGACGGCATTCCCTGCACCCACACCATAGGCAGGAGTTCCGCTGGAGTATGCGGCGCTGACAAGGCCTCCCCCGCCGGTGGCGAGGATCAGGTCACACTCCTTCATCAGGTCCTGGGAGTTTTCCATGGTGACTTCATCCACATGAAGGATCAGATCGGCCGGGTATCCGCCGGCTTCCAGAGCCTCTCTCATTTTATTAACTACCATTTCATTGGTTTTTCTGGCTCTGGGATGGGGCGCCAGGATGATGGCGTTCCGGGTCTTGATGGCACTCATGGCCTTAAGA
>NZ_JAQIBL010000168.1 GCF_027859075.1 Oceanispirochaeta sp.
GCATCAAGGATTATGCTCTTGAAAACAGCATTGATTATTAAAGGGTTTTCCTGGATGTTCTCTCTGCCCGGAATCAGCTCGATGGTGTGATCAAACTGGATGAAACAAGCTTCTCTCTGAGCTCCAGTGTCGCCGAAGAGGAGGAATGGGCCGCCACGGCGTCGATAGACCTGCCCTTGTTTGACCAGCTGGGGCTGAACGGGGCTCTCAATGATGATAGCAGCGGGAAACTGGGCCTGACTTTTTCACCCCTGTACCATTCGGACAGTCGGGAGCAGTTGAGCATTAATTATGAAAAAGCCCTGCTTCTGGCCGAAGAGACGGCAGTCTTGACGGAGAATCATGCTCTTTCGGCGGCATTGAACTGGATGAGCGCCCGGCAGCAGCTGTCGGTTCAGGAAGAGATCGTCGCCGTAAAAGAAACGGTCTACCGGGATCAGAAGGTCCGCTATGAAGCGGGAGAGTCGACACTGGATGATGTCCGGGACGATCTGGTGGCCTGGACCGAAGCCAGAACTACCCTGTCGAAACAGCAGACTCTGCTCCGGTCGGGAGAGTCTGAACTCCTTCAGACCCTGGGTACCAGCCTCGATGCTGCCGGGGTCGGGATCATCTCTTCCGAGATACTCCGAAGCGAGATGGAGGCACTGAAGTCCTCTCTGACTCCTGAAGCTGCCAATCCATCCCAGGTTTACGAGGTAACCTCATCCTATAAGAGTGTGGAAAGTTCCCGGGAAAAACTCTCGGATACATGGATGTTCGATCCGACTCTGAATCTGGCCGGAAATATCAATCTGCCCTCCAGCTCTGATGCTCTCAACACGAGCGGTCCAGGCTGGGAGGCCAGTATTCAGATGGTCTTCTCTCTGGATGACTGGCAGGGGAAAGAGAGGGATGAGAATCGGAAGATCCTGACTCTGGCCCTGCTGGAAGCACAGCAGGCGGAGAGGGAGAGTCAGCTGAATCTGCAGCAGGTTCTGATCACCCTGGAAAATACGGAACAGAACCGGGTCCTGGCAGAACTGGAAATGGAGCAGTCCGAAGAGCTTTATGAAGAGGCACAGTTCCTTCAAAAAGCGGGAGACTATTCCTCCGCAGAATCCGAGGATGCCCGTCTGCTCTTTGAACAGGCCCGGGTCAATTATTTTGACATGCTCGCCGGGGAATTCCTGGCCTGGAGGGATCTTCTCCTATACCTGTAGAGACCGGAGCCAGTCTATTCAAGACCCTTCCAGCCCTCGCTTGCCTCCCCGGCTGAAACTATTATATGATCTTGATTATGATAGAACAGTCCTTCTCCCTTCGTTCAGGTCAGAATGTCTATATGGTCGGCATCAAAGGGACCGGTATGGCCGCTCTGGCCGAAATTTTCCAGTCCCGGGGGCTCCGTGTCTCCGGCTCGGATGTGGAAGAAGAGTTTTATACCGACAAGGTCCTTCAAGATTGCGGAATTCCCTTTTTCAAGGGCTTTTCTCCCGACAACATCCCCGGGAATCTTGATTTTGCGGTCCGGTCGGCAGCCTATGGGACGGATCATCCCGAAGTTGCTCTTCTGGAAGAACGGAACATCCCCCTCCTGCTCTATCCGGAGGCTTTGGGACTGCTCTCCCGGGAACACTCTGCAGCGGCCGTCGCGGGGGTCCATGGGAAAACAACCACAACCGCCCTGTGCGGAACACTGGTGCAGTCCCTGGGTCTTGCCGGAACCGTGCTGGTCGGAAGCGCCGTTCCCGCCTTTGGAAACCGGTCCACCCTGGTCCAGGGCAATGATTTTTTCCTGGCCGAGACCTGCGAATACCGCCGGCACTTTATGTATTTTTCTCCAGACCGAATGATTCTGACCTCTGTGGAAGCGGATCATCTGGATTATTTTAAAGACGAAGCAGACGTAGAAAACGCCTTTTGCGAGTTTATAGCCACCCTCCCCGAAGGGGGCTCTCTGATCTACTGCCATGACGATCCGGGTGCTTTCAGAACAGCCCTGAGAATGGCTGCCCTGCGTCCCGATATCAGGATGATCCCCTATGGGTTTCAACTGTCCGGAGAGGGGAAAATCACTAAATTAAAACCGGACACAAGCGGTGAAAACCAATTTACAATAGAGGGCATTGAAGCCCTTTTTAGACTCCGGATTCCCGGGGATCATGTCATTCAGGATGCCGCCGCCGCCCTCCTGCTGGTTCTCGATCAGTATCGCTCCCAGGGGGGGGGCTCAGAAAAAACCCCGCCTTTTCTGAAGGCTCTGGAAGAGGGGATCTATCACTTTACCGGAAGCCGCAGACGCTCCGAGATTGTGGGGGAAGCCCGGGGAATCCTGATCATGGACGACTATGGTCATCATCCCTCGGCTGTCAGAAAAACCCTGGAAGGCATCCGGGATTTTTACCCCGGAAGGCGCATCGTTGTGGATTTTATGTCTCATACCTATTCCCGTACCGCCGCCCTGCTGGATGATTTTGCCTCTTCCTTCGGAGCAGCGGACGAAGTGATCCTTCATAAGATCTATGCTTCCGCCCGGGAACATTTCAACGGACGGATCAGCGGCCGTGATCTTTTTAACAAGACCTGTGAGCAGCATAAACAGGTTCTCTATTTTGAAGAGCCCGCCGAGGCGCTTCCCTATCTCAATGAATCCCTGAAAGAGGGAGATCTCTTCGTGACCATGGGTGCCGGTGACAACTGGCAGCTGGGACGGAGTGTTTACGCGCGTCTAAAGGAGACACCATCATGATCAGTATGACCGGCTACGGCTACAAGGAATTTCAGAACGACAAGGTCCGCTTCTCCCTGGAGATTAAATCCTACAACAACCGTTACCTGGATCTTATTCTGAACCTTCCCAATCCCCTGTCTCCCCTGGAAGGTCAGATTCGGGCCCTCGTCAGCAGCAGCCTCAGAAGAGGCCGGGTCGAAGTATATCTCAAGATGAAAGAACTGGAGGAAGACCTGTCCCTGACAGTGGATAAAACCGCCGTCAAGGCCTATGCCGACACCCTTCGTGAAATCCAGTCCCTCGCCGGGATCGGCGGGGATATCTCTCTGAGCCACATCCTGAATATGGAAGGAATCATCAAGACAGATAAAACCCGGAACCTGGACGAACTGTATGGATTGATCGAACCCCTGTTTAAGGACGTCCTGAAGCAGTTGATACTCTCTCGTCAAACAGAGGGAATATCGACAGAGAAAGACATCCTGGGGCAGATCAGTTTCATGGAAGACTGTGTGAACCAGGTCACAACTCATGCCCCCCGCATGCAGGAGCAGATCACTAATAACCTGAAAGAGAAGTTTGAAGAAATCGTGCAGGGTAAGGCCGACGAAAGCCGCATCCTCGCCGAGATCGCCATCCAAGTCGTCCGTTTTGACATCAACGAAGAACTTCAGAGGCTGGCGACCCACCTGGAAGGCTTCAGAAACAGTGCCGCCTCATCAGAACCGGTCGGAAAAAAATTGGATTTCCTCTGTCAGGAGATCAACCGGGAGGTAAATACCATCGGCTCTAAAAACACCCTTGTTGAAATAGGAAGGCTCGTTGTCGACATGAAGGATTCACTGGAAAAGGTAAGGGAGCAGCTTAAAAATGTTGAATAAAAAACCATTTAGAATCGCCATCTCAGGACGCAGCGGATGCGGGAACTCGACGGTGAGCACCATTCTGTCGGAGCGGATGCATCTGAAACTTGTGAACTACACCTTTCACAACATAGCCAAAGACAGGGGCATCGATTTCATCAAACTTTGTGAGATGGCCGAAGAAGATCCCCAATGGGATTATTTTGTGGATGAAAATCAGGTCAAACTGGCCATGGAAGACTCATCCGTCCTGGGCTCCCGTCTGGCCATCTGGATGCTCAAAGAGGCCGACCTGAAGGTGTTCCTCACGGCCAGCCCTGAAACCAGAGCCTTCCGTATTTATGAAAGGGAAGGGGGAGTCTTCGAACAGCGGATGGTGGAAACCCATGCCCGGGACGAACGGGATCATGCCCGGTATAAGAAATTATACGAAATTGATACCGATGACTATGCCTTTGCCGACCTGGTTATCAACACGAACCGTCTCAATCAGCATCAGGTGGCTGACATCATCGAAGCGGCAGCCAAGGTTGTTGTCGGGAAAAAAAAGGACGATTTAAAACAAGAAAGACAGGATTGACCAGTCTGGTCATTAAAAGGAAACATAAAATGCAATACAGAAGCATGCCCAAATCATCAGATAAACTTTCGGTCCTCGGATACGGCTGTATGAGGCTGCCGACCTTTGTGGGTGGAGCTGCCTCCAGCCTGATAGATAAGGAAAAGGCGGTTCACCAGATCCGCCTTGCCATCGATAACGGGGTGAACTACCTGGATACAGCCTATCCTTATCATATGGGAGCCTCAGAAAGCTTTTTAGGGGAGCATATTCTCAAAGACGGATACCGGGAAAAGGTCTTTGTCGCTACAAAACTACCCTGCATGATCATCAGTAAAGCCTCAGCCATGGAAGAGATCTTCCAGAAACAGCTTGCAAAGCTGCAGATTGATACCATCGACTACTACCTGCTTCATTCCCTGGACGGAAGCAGCTGGGAAAAGATGAAGGATCTGGGTGTCATTGATTTTATGGACAGAATCAGAAAAGAGAAGAAAGTCAGGCATATGGGATTCTCCTTCCATGGAAGAAAAGAAGACTTTATGAAGATCGTCGACGAGTACAACTGGGACTTTACCCAGATTCAGTACAACATCCTGGACGAGCATTTTCAGGCGGGAATCGAAGGCCTGGACTATGCCCACAGCAAAGGGATGGGGGTCATCATCATGGAGCCACTGAGGGGCGGTTCTCTGGTTGGCAAGATTCCCGATGAAGTGCAGAAAATCTACGACATCGCGGAAATCCGGAGGAGTCCCGCCGACTGGGCTTTCCGTTGGATATACAACCACCCGGCAGTCACCATGATCCTCTCGGGGATGAATCGGGACGAACACATTATCGAAAATATCAGAATAGCCGATGAATCTCTCCCCGAGGGAATGACGGATGATGATATAAGCATTGTGGCCGGAGTCCGGGACAGGTATAACCAGCTCCTTCAGGTGGGATGCACCGGATGCGCCTACTGCATGCCCTGTCCGGCGGGCATCGATATCCCCGCCGCCTTCAAGAATCTGAACAACTTTCATATGTTTTCCAAAATGGAATCCAGGTTTTATCATCTCTCCTATCTGGGGGTTCAAACCGCGGATGGCAAGGCTCACTGGACCAGCAGCTGCATCAATTGCGGTCAGTGCGAGAGCAAGTGTCCCCAGAACATCCCGGTGAGAAATGTTTTTAAACAGGTTCAAAAGGATCTGGAGGGGCCAGGAGTCAGAATGCTGGCCTCTGTTGGGCGGACCCTCTTGCCCCGAAAAACAGTCAACCCTCAGAAATCTGGCTAAGTTCCCTGAAATTAGAATTTTCCCTGCCTGATGGTCTCTTTGATTTTATTGAATTTAAAGATTATAAAGTTATTAGTAGGTTCGATGGTCCTTATAGGAGGGATTGATTATGAAAATTCAGGCTGACCTCAGTCTGTTTGAACGGCATCATGCCGTCTTTCTGTACCAGCCCCTGACTCTCCTGACCCAGGCACCCATAGACGAAGAATTCCGATATGGTTCAACAGACTATAACCCGGCCGATGGATTTCTGGATCTGGTGTATTCCTTCGACTTCTGGCGATTTTCCTACCTCTACGATCTTATTGATAATACAGAGGGGTTTTTCCTGAGTCCAGGAATTTCATTTCAAATCAGAAATGCCTCCATAGTTTTCAGAACATCTCTCAATTCTAATGGAAGTGTCCAGGATAATATCGGTCCTGTTCCCATCCTCAAGCTGAGGACCGGATACCGCTGGCACAACAGTCTCTTTGTCATGTTTGAGGGTGACGGCTTTTACGCCAGCAATAAAGGCTTTAATGGAGCAGATTATCCTTTTACCGGATACATCTATGACCTCTCTCTCAGAGGCGGCACCTCTTTGAACAGCTGGTCATCCAGTTTTTTGAATCTGAGATTCCTGGGCGGGGGTGCAGAGGGTACCGATGATAATGATCAGTACACCTATAATGATCTCCACACCCTTTCCCTCACCCTGGGAATGACACTGCATCTGTAAATTCCCTACTTCTTATTCAGAATCTCGGTTTTCTCGATAAATTCTTCCTTGCTTATCTCGCCATTGATATAGCGTTTCTGAAGGATCTCCATGGGAGTTTCACCGCCGACTGACGAGGGAAGGTGGGGCCCTTTTTTAAATATTAAATAGGCAAAACCCAGAACCAAAAGCAAACCAATTCCCATCATTATATAACCTCCGTATTGAAAATGTTCGAAACCAAAAGAACCGCCGTAAAAACAGTTATTAAATCCATGCATATCGCACCTCTATAAATTCAGTGATGCCTTAATAATAGAGAAAAGGTATGAATAAAGTGTGAACGAAATATAGATAAATACAGTTTCAGTAAAACTATTTATTTTTACTGAAGATTCAGTTACCCAAATACCCTAAAAGGGCCAAAAGTCTATTAATCACATCATGGGACAGGTTTTTTAAGGAAATAAACTTTGTATCATAATCCGTGTGATTAAGGTCATTTAAAATTATATCAGACACATTTTTATGGAGCATCTCATGTTTTTCCATCAGGATTATATATTTTTCATTTTGATCCTTAAACTCATTGCTATGACTGTCAAGCCAATGCCCCAGGGAACAGGAATGGTGATCTCCGATTTTAGCAGTATCAATTTTATTATTCCCTTCCATATGATTCTGAATCCGCTCTACCCAGATTTGGTGGGCTCTGATCATATCTATAATTGATGCCTGATTCTGAAGATCTGAATTGTAAGTAAAAGATTTTAAAATATCTTTAAGTTCTTCTCCTACATTCTTATTCAGCTCTCCTAAAGTTATCATTTCATTCTGAGCGAGTATAACCTCTTGAATTGATGAATTCAAATGTTGGGCAATATCTTTATTTTTCTGAGAACTATCACTGGTATAATTAATTGCCTTTGATAATTCGATAACTGCATTATCAATATTCTGGCTTTCAATTACAGTTTGACTGTTTATCTCACCTAAGAGATTGGCTCCCTCCAGAATCTGTGTGCTTCCAACAGATACTTCGGCAGTGCTGTCCACTATTTCCTGAAAAGCATTGGTAAAGGATGTTATTCCCTGAACTACATTATCAATTATAGAAACTGTTTCAGAACTCTGAGAATTGGCAGATTGAATTTTATCAATGGTTTCCTTTATTGTTTCTTTTATCTTGTTACCGTTTTTAGAAGTGGAATTGGCAAGCTTTCTCATCTCTCCTGCGACAATTGCAAACCCTTTTCCTTTTTCACCGGCATGGGCCGCTTCAATAGCGGCATTCATGGCTAGAAGGCTTATCTGATCAGATATGTTGGTAATAATATCCAGAATATCATTTATGGATTGAATATCTTCATTTACCTGTTTAAAGACTCGCTGAGTAGTATCAACAGATCGTTTACCATCAGTACCGAGTGATGCTAATTCAAGGGCATTAGCAAGTTTATCTTTTGCTACAGTGGAAACATTCTGCAGAGAAGTGCTCATTTCTTCTATGGATGCCGTTATTTCTATTGTAGAACTGCTCTGTTCATCCATTTTATCTTTCAAGATGGAAACTGAACCGATTATTGAATTTGTGGAATTCTGAGATTCCTGCATCATCCGGCTGAGAATTATAGATTGTTCAGTAATGTCTGATGTTGAACTGTCCACATGTTTTAAAGAGTCAATGGTCTGCAGAATATTGAATCTAAGCACATCAGACATGGTGATTGACTGTAGTGAGCCTTTTTCCATGGAAATAACAAGGTCCTGAAGGTTTGGTTTTAATTTAATATTTATCATCTTTTCCAGATGATACAGCTCTTTGAATCTCACATTATGATTCTCTACGAATAAATTCCCATCCGAGATTTTCAGTATTTGATCGCTGACAATGCCAAATGATCTTAAAATAATTTCAGAAATAATTAACGAGAGAAACATGCCCAGCATGATTGATAATATTGAAATAATAATGATGACTTTAACCGATTCATTGATAATATTTAAAGCCCTGTCTGCATGGTCGCTGGCACCAATCACCCAGTCAAAATCCTCCAGGTAAGAGTATACGGCGATCCTTTTAGTCTCGCCGACTTCTCCGTCATTTTGATACAAATACTGGATTCTGTCTTTCTCGCCCTCATTCAGGATGGCATTGTCTATCATATCTTTGATAAAACTATTACCCTGGGCATCCTTCAAATCATATATATTCTTTCCGTCGCTCAGTCTGTTTTTTGAAAGGATATAGTTTCCTTTTGAATCCAGAATATAAAAATATCCTTCTTCTCCAATAACCGATTTTGAAATTTTATCTAAGAGAGGTTTGAAATATTGATTAATGGGAATGCCGGCAAAGAGAACAGTAGAAACGTTTCTGTCGTTGTCTGTTAGGGGAGTGTATATGGTCAGGTAGGATATTCCCTGAATATATGCCTTTCCATAGTAGGTTTTTCCAGACATGGTTGTCCGATAGACTTCAGTATCCGGTTTAATATAAGTTCCAATTATTTTATTCCCGCTGGAATCATCGATAGATGTTGCAATTCTCCCTAGACCTGTATTATCAGGTGTAAAAACAGTAAACACTGATTCTGTTTCTGCACTCAAACTGTCAACAAGTCGTTGATAAGAATCCACAGATTGGCTTTTGAGATTGCTGTATTTTTCTTCGAATAATTTATAATCATTTTCCAGAAGTAGCGGTATAAAATCATTGTTTAACTGAATCTGATTAACAAAAAGTTCCAACTGATCTTCCAATTCGATAATTTGAGATTCATTAACAAAAATAACTGTTTTTCTAATATTATAAAAACCTGATATAATTGCCGGAATTAGAATTAGGATGATACTCATAATGAGGAAAAAGAGACGGAATGAGATTTTGTTCATGTTGCCCTCAGTTGTTCTGAACGTATGCTTATTTTAACATTTATTCATAATAAATGAAATGGTTCGTCTTGCATTGTTTTTATTAAAGAGGGGAGAAAACTTAGTATATAATACCTCAATGGGGAAGGATCTTATTGATAAACGCATCTGTTTCTGCCCTGGGTTTTGGCCTTGTACAAGGAGGCATCAGCATTCTGCACCAGATCCTTTATGGATGTCGTTTCACTGGGAATGCAGCTTGCTAGTCCGGCACTGATGGTGACATAGGAATTGATTTTGGAATCAGCATGCTCAATCTTCAGGGATTCAACATCCCGTCTTATCTCTTCCATCACTTTTTCTATGTAATTTGAATCTGTATTGAACCATAGAAAAATAAATTCCTCTCCCCCAAAGCGGGAAACCAGGTCAAAAGGCCTTTTCATGGCAGATTCAAATGTTCCGGAGAGGGCGAGGAGGCATTTATCACCCTGGACATGGCCGTAGTAGTCATTATATTTTTTGAAAAAATCCACATCGGCTATCATAATTGTCAGGGGCAATTGATCTCGGAGGCACTGTTTCCAGATCTTCCCTGCAAAATTGAAAAAATACCGGCGGTTAAAGAGGCCTGTCAGAGAATCTCTATCGGCAAAGTAACTCAACTCTTCGGATTGTAGAAACCGCTTCCTCAAGGAGCGCTCCATACTGATGCTTCCTATCAGGGATGCCAGAATACTGAGAGACAGGAATACAATTTCCGGGGGAAACCCAATGGTGGAACAAAATTGATCAAAATTGGCGACACAATAGGCAATCAGTATTGTCAAAGAAATAATCATGGACAAAAAATAATGCAGGCCGCTCAGAAAAAAACTAAACAAGACTATAACCATCAATACGGGATAAATCGGGCCGATACCGGCACTCTCTGCCAGGTTCACAAGTTTGACACAAGCCAGAGCAGAAACGACTAGAGTCAGAAAGATGGAGAGCGGGCAAAACCAGCTGGTATTGTCGTATTTATAAATCAGAGCTGTGATGATGAGGAAGGGGCCGATGCCGAGAAATGTAATTTTCAAAAATTCAGAGCGCCAGGGATCCTGCAGGTATAAAATATCCAGCAGGCCGAAAAGGCACATGGTGATGGAACCCACAATGATCATCGTTTTATACTGGAGTGGATTCTCTTCCATTTTCCATTTATAAAAGCCGTCATTCTGATTTAAGAAATAAAATAGTTCCGGAGTGGCCAGGCTTTTACTTTCAGGTTCAGAATTCATATCAGTAGTTTTCTCATTTATATTTATGAATTACAATATACAATTCAGGTATTCATAAAAAGATGGTCATTTATTTATACTATTTTTTTAAACTCTGGAAATGATCTAATCATCACCGAAAAGCCTGACGGGGAGTCAAACTACATCATAAAAAAGAGCAGCCACGGGAGCTGCTCTTTTATATTCAGTTATAAGAACCTTAAAGGGGAGTATATCCGGCTGCCGTTATGGCAGCCTTCACATCTTCCAGTTTATCCCCGGCCAGTGACAGAGCCACTTCTTTCTTATCCAGATCCACAACCGCGGAAGTGACAGAATCAACAGATCCTGCAGCCTTTTCAACTGACATCTTGCAGTGGTTACAGGTCATGCCGTCCACTTTTAATACTACATCCATAGTCTCTCCTTGTACTACTAAAGCCCTAAAGTGCTTTAGTGATTTTATGTTCAAGGCCTTAGGGGCCTTGCTTGTGTTTTTATCTCGACCGGCAGCTCCCTCTGCGGTGACCGCAGCAGCCTTACCGGAAGTATCCATTTTAAAGTTCTTCAGACTCAGCGAGTTGGTCACCACTGAAACCGAACTGAAGGCCATGGCCGCTCCCGCGATGATGGGATTCAAGAAGCCCAGGGCCGCAAAGGGGATGCCGATGGCGTTATAGAAGAAGGCCCAGAACAGGTTCTGCCGGATCTTCCCCATGGTCTTGCGGGAGAGCCGGATGGCCGCGGCGATCTCTCTCAGGTCACCCCGCATCAGGGTGATATCAGAGGATTCCATGGCGATATCAGATCCCTCTCCCATGGCGATGCCCGTATCGGCGGTCGCCAGAGCCGGGGCGTCATTCACCCCGTCTCCCACCATGGCTACAACATGGCCGGCTTTCTGAAGTTTCTTTACCTCTTCCGCCTTGCCCTCGGGAAGTATTCCCGCCAGCACATGATCCACTCCCGATTCTGCGGCGATAGCCTCGGCAGTTCTCTGGTTGTCCCCGGTGATCATATACACTTCCAGACCCAGATCCTTCAGCATCCTCACGCCCTCGGCGGAATGTTCCTTGATCCTGTCGGCCAGGGCGATCATTGCCAGAGCTCTCGTGCTGTCAGCCAGGATAACAACCGTGCTGCCCTGTGCTTCCAACGCCGCTTTCCGGTCGTTTATTCCGTCCAGAGAACACCCCTCTGACCTGATGAACTCTTCCTTGCCGATCAGATAGTCTTTTCCCTCCAGGGACGCCCTGATTCCCTTACCGGGAACCGCGGAAAAACTCTCTGTTTTTTTCAATTCCAACCCGGCCTCCCGGGCTGCCGTCACAACCGACTGAGCCAGTGGATGCTCGGAATTGTCCTCCAGACTGGCCGCCAGTCTCAGCAGCTCGTCGGGGGGCATGTCATCTACCAGGGGGATCAGCTCCTTCATCTCGGGTTTGCCCCTTGTGATGGTCCCTGTCTTATCCAGAACAATCGCCGTCAGTTTCCCTGCGGCCTGGAGAATTTCCCCATTCTTGATAAGGATACCCCGTCCGGCACCGACTCCCGTTCCCACCATGATGGCCGTCGGAGTGGCCAGACCCAGAGCGCAGGGACAGGCGATCACCAGTACCGCTACAGCGGCAATCAAACCGCTGCTCACGGAAGCAAAGACCAGCCACCAGATCAGAAAGGTGAGAGCGGCGATACCGAGAACTACAGGAACAAAGATGGAAGCCACCTTGTCGGCCAGCTTCTGAATGGGAGCCTTTGAACCCTGAGCCTCTTCCACGATGGAGATAATCCGGGCCAGCACAGAATCGCTGCCCACATGCTCCGCCCTGAAACGGACAGAGCCGTAGCTGTTGATGGTTCCGCTCACCACCCGGTCTCCCGGATTCTTCTCCACAGGCATGCTCTCCCCGGTGATCATGCTTTCATCCACCGCAGTGGTTCCCTCCAGGATCGGGCCATCCACGGGAATCCTCTCCCCGGGTCTGATGACAACAATGTCTCCGGGAACCACATCGCTGATGGGAAGGTCCAGGATCTCTCCGCTGCGTTCCACCCGGGCCGTCTTGGGTTGCAGACCCATCAGCTTCTTGATGGCCTCAGAGGTCTTGCCCTTGGCTCCGGCTTCCATATATTTCCCTAATAGCACCAGGGTTATGATGATGGCCGACGCCTCAAAATACAGTTCCGGAGCACTGCCTGTGTTTGCAAAAAAACCGTTGTAAATACTGTAAAAATAGGCCGAAGAGGTTCCCAGAGCCACCAGCACATCCATGCCGGGGCTTCCCGCTTTCAGGGACTTCCAGGCTCCTTTGTAAAAGCGGAATCCGATCCAGAACTGTACCGGTGTGGCCAGGGCCAGCTGCAGCCAGGGTTGATGCAGGAAGTGGAGGGCTTCAATTTTAAAGAGCATGCCCACCATGGCCAGTACCAGGGGCGCACTCAGCATGGCGGCCACAATCGTATGCAGCCTCAGCAGTTTCAGCTCCTTCTTCTTCCTCTCTTCCTCGGCCCCGTTTTCTTCTTCCTGAGGAAGGCTGGCCTCATACCCCGCATCGATGACACTCTGGATGATACTTTGTACGTCTGCCTGCTCCGGGTCATAGCTCACGCTGGCCTTTTCTGTCGCCAGATTCACCGCGGCCCTGTCGATGCCTCCGGTTTTCAATATTCCCTTTTCAACATGAGCCACACAGGAAGCGCAAGTCATGCCTTTTATATTTAACTGAATAATTTCCATATATAAATCCTTTCTCCCTATTTCAGCATTTTGCCGATGGTCCCCAGGAGTTCGTCCACCGCTTCTAAGCTGCCGTCCTGAATCTGATGGACAATGCAGCCCTTCATATGAGCCTCCAGCAGGGTCTTCTTCACCCCGGTAATCGCCGATTCCACACTCATAAACTGGTGGAGGATATCGTCACAGTACACATCTTCATCGATCATCCGGGTAATCCCTCTGATCTGCCCTTCAATCCTGTTCATCCGGCTCACCATGGCCTGCTTGGTCTCGTAAGGATGATGGGCCTTGCGTACTTCTTTAGTCTTTGTCATATAGGATACCCCCCTATAGTATAGTCTCGTACATAATAGAATTTATGTCAAGGTTAACTTGAAGTGATGGACGGGATTAAAAAGGGGAGGGAGGTTTGCTCTAAGAAGGCCGAAGGGTGACGCGGGAAACTGTGCTCTACCAAGGCTGAAGGGAATAACGCAGGACACTTTGCTCTACCAACGCTGGTTTACAGCCTTGGT
>NZ_JAQIBL010000169.1 GCF_027859075.1 Oceanispirochaeta sp.
ATAGCCCGGGAGGCTCCTCCAGCCCCGAGAACCATGATTTTTTTCCCCTCGGGATTGCATTGCCCGTCCTCTCTCAGGGCCTTTAAAAATCCTTTCCCATCCGTATTCTCACCAATCAACTTGTTCCCTTCTCTTCTGACTGTATTCACAGCACCGATGAGTTCTGCATCGGGAGAGATCTCATCCAGATATTTCATGATCTCAATTTTATGGGGAATCGTTAAATTGATGCCTTTCATATTCATAGCCCTCAATCCCGCGACAGCTCCTTCCAGGTCTTCAGGCAGTACTTCAATGGTCAGGTAGCGCCAGTCCAGATCCATGTCTTTAAAGGCGGCTTCTACCATGACAATGGTCGGATTTTCCGCAACAGGATGCCCAAAGACTCCGACCAGTTCTGATTTGTATTGTGTATTCATTTGTCGTCCTTTATCATTACAGGATGGGTTCTCATATGTTTAGAATATCATTGATAAGACTTGAACTGTCCAAGAATCACGCAAAAAAGGAAAAAATATGAATTTCAACTATCTAGGTAATACGGGTATACAGGTTTCATCACTCTGTTTCGGCACCATGTCATTCGGCGGAGATGCAGACGAAGAGACGTCTCTAGAGATGTATAAGCTCTGCCGGAACAAGGGTATCAATTTTTTCGACTGTGCCAATGTCTATCAAAAAGGTCTGTCAGAAGAGATTCTTGGAAAATGCATCAAGGGCCACAGAAATGAAATAGTCCTGACATCCAAGGTCAATGGGCCCATGTCCGATAATATCAATGACAAGGGTAATTCCAGGAGAAACCTGAGGCTCTCTCTGGAGGCCTCCCTCAAACGTCTGGGTACGGACTACCTGGACTTTTATTTCCTCCATCGTTTTGATGATAATACAGTCCTGGAGGAAACCCTTGAGACAATGGATCAGTTTGTCCGGGAAGGGAAAATCCTTTATCCCGCAGTCAGCAATTTTGCCGCCTGGCAGGTTATGAAAGCACAGGGCGTGTCTATGGCTCGTGGATTAAGTTCGATTCAGTGCATACAGCCCATGTACAATCTTCTCAAGAGACAGGCAGAGGTGGAACTGCTTCCCATGGCTCAATCCGAATCCATGGGAGTGATCTGTTACAGCCCTATGGCAGGCGGGCTGCTCAGCGGCAAATACAGAACCAAAGAAAATACAGGAAGATTCAGCAGTAACAAAGCCTATCAGAGCCGTTACCGCGCCCCTTCTAATCCTAAAATAGTTGAGAACTACATGCAGTTGGCAGAAGAGCTGGGTTATCATCCGGTGTCTCTGGACATTGCCTGGACTGGAGGCCACCCGGCCGTTACGGCTCCCATCATAGGCGCCAGAAACAGCTTTCAGCTGGAAACGGCTCTGGGAGCGGCGGACATCAACATGACAGATGAATTGAGACAGAGGATTTCCGAACTCAGTCCGACTCCACCTCCGGCGACAGACCGCTCAGAAGTATAGATGCCGAGAGACCTGAACCAGGCTGTCCAAACCCTCTGGGATTACCACCAATTGAATCAGACTCCCCGGGAGGCAGATATAATCTTTGTCCTGGGGAGCCATGATCTGAGGGTGGCAGAATATGGAGCAGCCCTGTTCTTGAATGGTCTGGAACCCTGGATTGTATTTTCGGGTGGGATTGCCAATGAAGGATACCTTCTTAAGACGGGTTGGGAGCTCAGTGAGGCCGAAACCTTTGCACAGATTGCTGAAGTTGCCGGTGTTCCCCGCAGCAGAATGATCCTGGAATGCAAGGCCAAAAACACAGGGGAAAATGTACTGTTTACAGAAGAGATTCTACAGGCAGAGAAGATTCCCTACGACAGGATTCTGGCCGTGCAGAAACCTTATATGGAGCGCCGGGCCTTTGCCACGCTGAAAGTCTACTGGCCGGATACGGATATAACAGTCTGCTCCCCTCCCCTCTCACTGGATGAGTACCCCAATGAGAAAATCAGCAGAGAAGAAATGATTCATATCATGGTGGGAGACCTGCAGAGGATTGCAGAATATCCCCTCCGGGGGTTTCAGATTGCTCAGATCATACCGGAAGAAGTTATGTCAGCGTATAAGTATCTGATGCAGGCCGGTTATACGGGCCACTTGTTAAAACTATGAAAGTCAAAGAGATTTTTAGTGTTTAAGATTTGCCGCCAGGCTTCATAACTAAAGGCTCAGCTGCAGTCAAAGACCTGACTGGTGCAGCCACTTCGTTATGACTTTCAATTTCTTTTATCTTGAATTTACCAGTCTAATGTATTACATTGTAGTCATGGTCTTCTATGACAAGGATATCAAAAAAGAAATCAAAAAGGGACTCCTCCTTAAAGAAGTTGTCACACTATTTACTCATGTGTTCCAATCTCTTGATCAGACTAAAGACTTAAATCTCTTTGATATCAAACAATTGAAAACGAATTCACCAAAAGAGTATTTTCGATTACGGAAAGGAAAATATAGAGCAGTATTTACTATAGAAGACCAAGATTTTTATGTCCAT
>NZ_JAQIBL010000170.1 GCF_027859075.1 Oceanispirochaeta sp.
TTCCACTATAGTTATAGTTATTGAACCAGGACAGGGTGTTGCTGCTGCCGAAGTAGGCTTCTCCTGTCAGGTTGCTGCCAGTCCAGGAATAAACATAAGACCAGACCACGGCTCCCGACGGGAGACAGTGTTTGAGAAAAATGCACTGATTCTGATCATTAAAGTCATAGTATTCATACCAGAGAAGTTCATCCTCACTATCGTAGCAATATTTGATATCCCCCTCCGAATCATATTTTGTATAACTGGAGGAATTGACCGGGGATTCTTCTGTATTCAGAAAATCAAAGGAGCATCCCTGAAAGACAAGGAGGAATAACGATAAAAAAACGGATATAGAGCGTATCATCAGGAACTCCTTCGGGGCAGAAGGCCTTTATTAATGCCTTTGCATGGAATAATATATCTCATTAAGGAATGAAAATCAAAACGGCCCCTCTCATTTCCAGGAATCTTTTCAGGTTCTTGTCTCTCCTTATCATTGCATTCCTCCCGGTTCGAGTTTCAGCCGATCTTAATGTTGATATCAAGGTTCCTGAACTGGGGCCGGGGATGGCACAGCTCGAAGGAGTTCTGGCAGAAAATGTCCTACTGGCTGCTGATGAGGTAAAGATCTTCGCTGAGAATCTGCTGGAAAAACCGGAACTGACTAGAGGGTTCGGGAACGCTGTCAGTCTTGTCAGTACTGTTCCGATGCTGGGAACACTGCCTCTGGCATCCCGCACCTCCCTGTCTATGGGGGGATATGCCTCTTTTTACAGTTATACTCTCGATGAATCTGCTCTGAGCGAACGTTTCTCCAACTTGAATGAGGAGGATGATTTTGAAATAGGGATCAGTGCCCGCCTCGTCAATACCAGTCTGACCTTACCTTTGAACAGGCTTGTTCCAGGCTTGTCCCTTTTTGCATCTGCCGGTTATGCCAAGCTGGAGAGTGAATCCTTTTATTTGAACGATTTTTTTGTACAGACGGCCCTGGGTTATTCCCTATTCCGGGAGTTTGGAAGAAAAAATGTTTTCAGATGGAGTCCTTTGTACCTGCAGATGGGAGGCAGTTATGCCTATCACAGCTTAGGGGCTATAATTTCGGTTGGGACGGTCACACAGGATTTTACAGTGGATCCTGACGGGAAAGGCCCTCTTCTGGGACAGGATGTGACCGTTGAGGTGAATCCTGTCGTTGATTTAAGCATGCTGTCTCATGTGGGTTCTTATATCTTTGCTGTAACAACAGGGATCAGGTTGATGGATACTCTTCATTTATATATAGGCTCAGGGTGCAGCCTCTCCTTTGGTCGTACCGATATTGCCCTCAGTAACGATAATGATGTGATCGTCAGAGGGTACCTTTCAGACCTTGTGGAAGAGGAGGGGTCTATTGGCATTGACGGCTCGGTGGTAGGGTCTTCTCCCCGGGTCTTTATGGGCTATTTTTTTACAGGGTTTCAGTTGGAGATCAGCAAGATGTTCATTAATGTTCCCATCCTGTATGATCCTTCCAGCGGGTTGAGCACCGGGATTTCCCTGGGAGTCTCCCTGTGATCCCAGGGCGAAGAAATCCCGCAGCAGTCCGCCGGGTGATGACTCTGCTGCTCCTGCTGTCCTGCCTCTCTTCACTACAGTCACAGGAGGTCTATCCCGGGAAGACCTGGACTCTGGCTCCCGGATTCTCAACAGCCTTTCTACAGCCTCTGGCTTCCGGGACTTCCGGGGGTGGACTGGGAATGTCCCTCACGGCGGAGGATCTCTTTCCCAGAGTCCGTTTCGGGTTTTCAGGGGGATATAATTATCTTCTCCGGGAGGGAAACGGCCTTCTTCCCTTTCCCTCCTTTTCACTTCAGGGTGGATACCGATTCCCCCTGAGTTCTTTGCTGAGCCTTTACCCGGTGGCGGAGTTTTCCCTATTGTGGCCTGCCGATGAGACGGGGTTTACCCTTTCATCGGCTTTGTCTGCAGGAGCAGCTGCCGACCTTCATCTGTATAAAAGGAACTATCTGACTCTGGATGCTCAGCTGGTTTTTCCTTTCAGTAAAAATATTCCCCCTTATTTATCCTTTCAAATGGGTATCAAACATACCATTCCTTTTATGGTAGCTGTTCCTCCCGTCGGTCTAAAGCTGAGAGTGGAACCGGATTATTTTTCTCCTGATGGAGACGGAGAAGCGGACCTTCTAGAGATCAGAATGGACTTGACGAATAGCCGATCGGTTAAAAAATGGGAGATTAATATATTTGATCAAAAGCAAACTGAGCTGTTTTCCCTTTCCGGCCAAGGAACACCTCCCCCGCAGTGCTATTGGGACGGCTATTCGTCCTCTCATGAACTGGTCTCCTCGGCTTCTGATTATTCGGTGAGAGCCACAACTTGGGACATTCTGGGTAATCCCGAGACCAGGACTCGTCCTTTTGTGACGGATGTCTTTGTGTATAAGGAGGGGGGTAAGCTGAAAATACGAGTTCCGAGTATCCTTTTTCCCCCGGGCTCTGCCGATTTTACACAACTCAGTGTAGAAGAGCGCAATCGGAACAGGGACATCATTGTCCGAATTGCCGCCACACTGCGCAAATTTCCTGAATACAGAATTTTGATCGAGGGCCATGGAAATTTGATTCACTGGGAATCTCCCGAGATGGCAGACCGGGAGCAGGAAGAAGAACTGGTGCCTCTTTCCAGGGCCCGGGCGCTGGAAGTCAGGAGAGTCCTCATTGATGAAGGCATTCCCTGGAAGCGCCTGGACGTTGCAGGACAAGGCGGCTCCTCACCGATTGTCCCCTTCGGAGATGAACAGAACCGATGGAAAAACAGGCGGGTCGAGTTTATTCTACTGAAGTAATTTTTTTGATTCTTCCCTTTTATCCAGGAACAAATCCAGCAAGACCGTACAGACTGCTGTTCCAATCAGACAGGCTCCGGTGAGGGCTATGTTCTGTTGAACCCGGGGGTTGGATGGATTCTCCATGATCAGGTTGAGGCTGCTATGGGTGGTGATCAGGGAGAGGGCCATGCCAGTGAGAATCCCTGCCGTGGAGATCCATATTCCTGTTTCCGGATTTATCCTCCCGGGAACTAATTCCAGAAGGGGCTGTTCGAGAGGAGGGGGAGGCAGGAAGTCCTCTTTCGTTTTCATCTTCTCTGCCGGCAGGCTTATTACGGTAAATATCAGCATCAGAGCTGCAATACAATGCTTCATTTCAGAAAATCCAGAATCAGAGGATTCACGGTCTGGGAAGCTTCCATATTCAGCATGTGTCCTACATCATCCAAAACTTTCAGCTCTAAATCCGGGACAAGAGATTCAATCGTTTTAATATGATCTTCCGGGATGGATTCATCCCGGCTGCCCCAGATGAGGAGAGTCTTTCTGCCATCAAGGGTTCTGTATGCATCTGAAAGATCTTTTACCAGATCATGACGGAAAAGCGATTTAACGGAGCGTGAAAAACCATAGTACACGATCTGCTCTCTGAAGGCATTCTTATATTCTTCTGCCTCAGGAATCCGGGCCGCTTCAAAAAGAGCCTCCGCCCGGGAAGCCAGCAGGCCCGACAGTGCTGTCATGGCCATTATGTCTCCCAGCAGGGGGATGCGGATCAGTGTTATGCCAGTATTGCCTTCCGCCATATACAGTGCCGGAGCCAACAGGACCAGATGATCAACAGATTCAGGATGGGCCTTTACAAATTCTGCAGCAATGGCTCCCCCCATGGAATGAGCAATGATATGGGTTCTTGTCCAATTCTGGGATGCCATCAGGTCTTCAATCTGTCTGATATAACGCCCGGCATCATAGTTTCCCCGGGGGCGGTCTGACAGGCCTCTTCCATAATGATTGTAGCGCAGGACCCTATAACCTGACTCTGCCAGAATATAAAATTGCCTGTCCCAGTCAAACATAGGCACGGAAAGACCGTGGATCAATATCACAGGCTCTCCATTTTCCGGCCCTGCCAGTTCGTATTCGGTCCACCCCTCGGATAGTTGGATAAATTCACTTCCTGAGTCATTCCTGACAGTATTGGTAATGCGCTTTTTTTCCGGGCTGACAAGCAATAGAACTGCGGTCAGAGTTATCAGAACTATCAGAGCTGAAATCAGATATTTCACTTCAAAAAATCCAGCCTTTTCACCTGCGCGGGGAATAAATTGACAGGCTGGTTTAATCATATGTAAAGGATTCGAACTTGTAAAGGAAATTTCATGGAGTTAAAATGATCATTCCATATTTTTTTTAACTAACCCTGCCTGGCCTTTTCATTAGCCTTTGAGAGTCTTCAGGTTTCCAGAAACCTGGACAGAAGTTCCAGGGATAATTTAGCTAAAAGTGAGATGCTCCAGAATTTTTTGAATGAAATGGGCAATGTTTCCAGGGTCCTGGCTGGTATGAATACAAACCAGAGTAGCCATGTTCAAAATGCTTTGGATACTCTTGTTGCTTTATCAAGAGAGTTGATGGGTTCAGTAGAACGCAATGTTGAGGGGAACTCTAAGCTGGTCATGCTGATTGATGAAATTGAAAAGGTGGCCCTTGAATCTGAGCTTGAATCCCGGAGGCTGAACGGTTTATTGGCAGATGGACAATAAGACTCAAGATTCTTTTCCGGTGGGGTTACCATTTCCGAGCATTTGATGAACTGCCGGACAGTCTCAATTCTATTGGTTTATTATCGATTTGCATTCCTCATCTATTCTAAGTAAGGTAGAATGATACTTTGATTCCTTCCAGGGCCTTTACCGTGGGGGAAATATTTAATCGTCATCAAAACAGGCTGATATGGAAGAAAAAAGAGAGTTTCAGGGTAAAAAAATAATTTTCGTCCACCCTCCGGAAATTGTGGGAAGTCTTTTACTGAATATTCTGGTTGATAAAGAATATGAGGTTTATATTCTACAGGATTTCCGGAGAATCCCTGATATTCAGGAACACTATCCCGACTCCATTTTTTTTCTGAATATTGATACAGCCCAGACAGAATATGAATGGCAGGAATTTATTCGAAATCTGAATGAACGATGCTCTGGAATCCAGTTAGGAATTCTTTCTTTCAATATCAATACAAAAGATAAAATGCAGCTTTATTTACTGGATCTGGGAGTCAGTTGTGGTTTTATTCAACTGAAATTAGGGGTTGCCGCCGCCACTGAAATGATGTTGAAGGTCTTGGATGTCAATGAAGTTAGGGGACGAAGAAAATTTATCCGATATCAATGCACCAATGAAGTCAGGAGCACTTTGAGTTTTGATTTGATGGGAACCAGAGTGACCGGGGATATTCAGGATATAAGCTCTGTTGGACTTTCCTGCATCCTGGATAATCACCAGGGTAATCTTGTTCCGAATCAGTTGATCAGAAATATCCAGTTTCGATTAGGAGTCCTTATCGTCAATATGGATGCTATTCTGTTGGGAACCAGGATCATTGAAGGAGAAAGAACTATTTTTGTTTTCCTGTTTAAGCTGGATTCATCAGATAAAATGAAAACAAAAGTTCGTTCCTTTATCTATAACTCTCTTCAAAAGAATTTTAACAAGGAGTTCTCTTTAAAGTACTAATAATTTTTGAGAATGAATTTGCAATCGGTCCTTACAAGGCGTACAATATGAGTAGGTTCTTAATAACAAAATCCACACATTAAGGAGTTTTGATTATGATAGAAGAAGATAGTCCGACAATTTGCAGAGGATCTGAAATATAGTTTTTTTATACAGATCTCTTTTGAGATTTGACGGGGTTCGATCCCCATAAAAAAAGCACAGTTTATTCTGTGCTTTTTTTGGGTTCCAATCTTAATGCTGATATTGGCTTCATTTATTTCCAGGCGGTGCTTTCTTAAAATTAATACATATTTCCTGTATATTCTTTCTCATTGCACAGTCGGGAACTATCCATTAAGGTGAGTTGACTGTAAGGAAGGAGTCACCATGAATTGGGAAAAACTAAAACAGGCGGAAGCGAACTTCCTCCTAAGATATCCGGGTGGATTTCAGGATCCCGAGATGGTGATTCTCGGCAAGAAGCATAAGATGGATAAGATGGTGGCTCTGGCTGAATCATCTTTTGGTGAAGATCAATTTGCCAACTCTGATGAATTATCTGAAAAAATGATTAAAATTTTGACCTCTTCCTCAATGGTTTCTGTTTTTGAGAAACCCCGCTTCCGAGATTTTGTGCGGTCTATGAACAGTCATGAAAAAGACGCCCTTTGCGCAAACCTGTATGAGATGCTCTACCTGGATGAAGAAAAGGGATTTAACGGGCTTCTGAATATACTGAGTCTGGGCAAAATGGCTAAGTGGACGGTTATGACTGTTGTTCCGGCCTATCTGCGCCCCCAAAAGGAGATTTTTATCAAACCAACTACAACCAAGGGTATTTTAAAAACATTTGAAGTGGATCATCTGGTCTACACTCCCCGACCCTATTACGCTTTCTACCGGGAATACCGGGACCTCATCAATGCGATGAAAGCTAAAGTTGACCCGGGGCTTTCCCCCAGTAATGCTGCTTTTTCAGGATTTCTGATGATGAGTCTGGAGGGATAGGCGTATGACAGATGATGCTTTTAGAATTATTACACACAGCGGCAAGGCTCATATGGATGAACTTGTGGCTTCGGCTCTCCTGTGCATTCTCCTGGACAGGCAGCCTGAGGAAGTCATCAGGATGGACAGCCGGGAGGCGGAAAATCTGGTGAAAAACGGCTTGATGGAAGGGGGAGACTGGGTGCTCGATTGCGGCATGGTTTATGACCCGGAGAGGCAGCTGTTTGATCATCATCATGATGGGGCCCTGGATTCCACGGCGCTGCTCCTGTTTGATGAGTTTTTTCCAGAGCTGAAAAACTCAAGACTCCATGAGTCAATTCAACTCCTTTCCCGGGTGGACACGCAGGGGCTGCAGAGTCTGAATGATTTCCGGGAACTGGATGAGAGTCGGTCCTACTGGTCTTTTTCTCAGAAACTGCTCACCAAAGGATTCGAAATGGATCCGACTGATGCTCTCCGGATGGTCACGGAAGTTCTCAAGGATAATCTCCAGTTTGAGCATCTCCGGAATAAGGCTCTGATCTGGCTCGAGTCGCCGGAACATACGGAAATCGTGGAATTGGGGTCTTATAAGGTCCTTAACTATCTGGTGTTGCCACCGGAAGAACTGACCTCTCCCCTGCGTTCAGCGGATAAAGAGATGGTGGATGAACATAAGATTATTGCCGTGGCCTCCTTTGATGATAATAACCTGAAAGGAAAGGCTCTTTTCAGAACGGGACACGGTCAGGATCTGCTGGATTTCACTCTCTGCAGACCCGATCACACCGTATTCTGCCATCCCGGGGGATTCCTTCTAAAGTTTATCTCAGGATCAGACAAGGAGTGGATCAGATTGGTGGAAGAATCTCTCCTCCCCGAGCGGCCTGTTCTGGAAGCTTAGATCAGGTAGGGGATAATATAATGCAGGCAGAAATAAAGCCAGGGTACAACCACGATAAGGGCGATCATCGTGGATAACCAACCCGTATTGGCATAATCCAGATCCAGGTTGTAGAGACTGGGAGGCATGATGGACAGAAATCCGGCAGGCATGGAGGAGAGGATGAACACCACTTTCAGGGGGAGACCATTCATTATTTTTCCCATTCCCATAAAATA
>NZ_JAQIBL010000171.1 GCF_027859075.1 Oceanispirochaeta sp.
CACAATTTCAACCAGAAGGTTAATGGCTCCATTATAATCAAAGATCTCCATCAACCGTTCCACTTCTTTGTATTTCTGCCCAATGCGCAACTCTTTTTCCTGAGCAGACAGGGTAGAGAAGAAAGTGAGGAAAATACATATTGTTAGACAAATCCTCTTATTTATAGCAGTCAAGTAAACCCTTCAGATAACCGAAATTAACAACATTCAAACCATCTTATAACATTATCGGCAAGATAGGAATGAATCTGGATAAAAGCACTAATCAAAGGTATAATATATGTGGATGAAAAAAGGCTTAGTGATTCTAATATTCCTCATCACTATCTCAAAAATATCAGCCGGTGATGCGGCTGCCACTACTTACGCCAATATAAGTAACCTTTTTGGCATAGATCCCAATGCAGGATTGAATTCTTTTTTGACTCTTCTTATACCCGCAGGCGGTAAATATGAGGGAATGGGCACCGCATTTACTGCCATGAGTGTTGACTCTGGTTTTTTGGATGCTAATCCCGCAGGAAGTTCTTTTATCAAGAACTCGGAACTCACTTTTTTTCATAACAACTGGATTGCGGATACGAATCTGGAGAGTGTTACATATACCTCCCGCTGGGGAGATTTTGGTATTGGTATCGGTGGCAAGTTTCTGTATCTTCCCTTTACCGGAATTGATGACTGGGGAGACCGGGCTAAAAATGAAGATGGAACGTTTTCATCAGGCTACTACACAGAAACAGTCACTACTTTCAATATGGCTTATACCTTTCTGAATAATTATTACTATCACGGAATTGCTGTCGGAGCTAATTTCAAGATGGCTTACCGGGGTGTCCCTTATTCCATTGCTCCCGATCAGTCTGCTTTGGCCCTCATGGTTGATCTGGGAATGCAGACAAAATTTAATGTACTCAAGTTTTTCAGTTCCAGGGATAAAAATTTCGGTTTCGGGATTGCCGTTAAGAATGTGGGGACAGAGTTTATCAGAGACCCCGATCCTCTTCCTACCATGATTTCCACAGGTATTGCTTATTCTCCCTTGAGGCCAATGACCTGGGCCTTTGACATCAACATCCCTTTCAACCTGGATGGAACACCTTCGGAAGCCGTGAGTTATGCAGCAGGCCTCGATCTGGGGATTACCAGTTTTCTATCGGTCCAATCAGGAATTCAAATAAAAACAGGGCTTCCACGATTCAGTATAGGTTCATCTTTGGATATGGATCGCTTCAGTTTGACGGCAAATTATACATTGGATCTTACCACTCAAGTAACAACTCTGGATCGTTTCAGTCTTGCTCTGAAGCTCAACCTGGGAGATTTTGGCAGGATGAGCCGTCTTGAGCGAGCCCAACTTCTCTATCTCCAGGGATTGGAAGAGTATGCTAACGGACAAATCAGTAAAGCCATTGCCCTTTGGGAAGAAAGCCTGAAGATCCGTCCTGAATTAACACCTGCAAAAGAAATGATTGAAACGGCAAGGAAAACTCAGGAACTGAACCAGATCATCCAAGACCGTCAGACCATTGATGAATGATATTTTAAAAAAGATTTAATCTGTTTAATCAGCTCATTCAGCTCTGAAGGGAATTTATTTTTTTTAGGGATTTTTTTGTTTTTTTTGTTTTTTTCCAAAAGTCGTAATAATAGGATCAGTTCTTTTTTTCCGGAAGTAAAAAAGACCGGAACTGCTCCCGAATCAACAAGACTCTTTTGTTCCAT
This sequence comes from Oceanispirochaeta sp., assembly GCF_027859075.1. Lineage (NCBI taxonomy): Bacteria > Pseudomonadati > Spirochaetota > Spirochaetia > Spirochaetales > Spirochaetaceae > Oceanispirochaeta > Oceanispirochaeta sp. Next base: position 1,723 of record NZ_JAQIBL010000171.1, read on the forward strand.
GTCGTTCATGGAAGCCAGTTTTTCAAGATATAATTCCACCTGAACCAGAAAATCACTGGAATTGTAAGGAATATCTGCAAGATACTGTTCGATTTCCACTTTTTTATGGATGACTGTATCAGATTTATACTGTTGGTTTTTCAAACGGTACCAGGAAAATCCTGCTATTAAAAGTGACAGGACGATTTCATCCACAAGGGGAAGAGGGTCTCTAATCACATAGGAGAAAAAATAATAGGAAACAAGAAACACTCCCGCAGATATAAGAAGATGAAAAACAAACCGTGAATCATTTATCCAACTGTTCACTGAATTTTCAATGTCAATTTTCAATTCAGTTTTGATATAATCCAAATCCTCATCCGAGATAGACTCTGAAAAGGAAACCTTCATATTTTCCTCGCTCAGATGCTCAATCAGATTCTGAGGTGTACACTCATTTAACACTAGTTTTTTGTCTTTCCATTTGAGGTAAATTACATTTTTCATTTCAGTGATACTCCCTATTCTGGAGCCGGAGGCATAATCTCCAGTAAGGCCTGGGTCTGATACAGCTGTGCATATTTTCGTGCTGAAAGACCCATGGAATCCTTCTTGTCACAATCGGCTCCCGCCTCAATTAAAACTCTTGCACAATCAATCTGTCCATTGCCAGATGCCAGAATCAACGCTGTCTGGCCGCTCTTACTCTCAATCTCCAGCTCAGCACCATTGTCTATAAAAAACCGAACTAATTCAACATGTCCATTCGATGCAGCATCCATCAAGGGCGTATTGTTTCGATCCAGACTGAGAAGATTGATTTCTGCTCCAGCTTCAACAAGAATTTTGGCAATTGAGTTGTGACCCTGCCTCGCTGCTGCACCCAACAATGAAACCTGATTATTAGAGAGTTTATTGACTTCAAAGCCGGCATCCAGAAAAACACTAGTCATAAACCTGTCACCTTCATTCACGACTCTGAAAAAATCCTGATGTGTATGCTCTTTTAATCTGTCTTGCAGAGTATTCAGTGCCAGTGCTTTTTGGATCTGACCATTCCAGCTCTGTGTCTTGCCTTTGAAAAAAACCATAAGAGACTCCAGGTCTTTAGCTATAGAAAACTCTTTCATCCATTCTGGTGGAGTGCCTTCATTGTAAAGAAACAATGTATTCTCAGTATTCATCCTGCTGTAACCGGCCACAAAGGAGATCCATTGGGAATTTAAATCCTCTTGAGTGGGGATTAGAAGATAAAAAAATGTGGACCCTAATACCTGTTTGAGGGCTGACATCTTTGAATCCAGAGAATCATTGCCACTGAATAGAATTGTATTGTATTCAATGAAAAAATCATCCAGAGCAAGGCGTAATTGGGGCAGTTCTGATTTTTTATTTTCTGAACAGAATACTGACAATTTCATTAAATGTGATACTCCCAGTGGGTGAAGACGGATTTACCCCTTGTCATTCTCGGTGCAGTATAGTCAAAGCTTGAGTCATTTTGCTAGAATACAACACTATATGGAAGAAGAAAAAGTCAAATCCAACGAGAATAACTCTGAAACTGGAAGCACTCACCTCAATAGTTTCCTGACTGATTTGGTTAATTTACAAGAAAAGAAGCTTGTAAAGGAGGCTGATCTGGATTCTTTAGTTGAAAAACATCAATTGAGTGCCGAAGATCATGAAAAACTGAATATGCTGGTAGAACGACATCTCAGTCGTGCCTTTGAATATAAACACGACGAGCGCTGGGACAATGCCATCGTTGAAACTGAGCGAGCTCTCCTTTTTTCTCCTCTGGATAATGAAATCCGGTTGGATCTTGCTGAACTATTTCTCAACAGAAGCGTTCAATATGGTTATCTTCAAAAAGACTTAAGGAGAGCCGACAGGGAAGTTCAGGATGCCCTGACCCTGGAACCCGAGAATAATGGAGCCAAAAAGTTTGAGAAGGAACTCAAGCAGCTGCATGCAATGTTACAGGGGAAACAGAACAACAAGAAAATTATTCCTCTGATATTATTGTTTATCGTCATTCTGGGAGCCGCTTTATATCCTCAGATTAGAAAACGGTTTAAATTTATGTCCCTGAATAGTGAAATCAATTCTTCAGCGATTCCTCCATCTGTTCCCAAATGGGAGAAACGGAGTGTTCCATTGATAGAGTCTGATTCTCTGGAAAAGGATTTCAACATAAATTTTACTGAGGCGACTCTCATAAGAGAAACCAATGCCGGAATTCCCGCTCTTTCCATTGTCGGGTACCTTGAGCCTCTTATGGGAGACATGGCTGTACTGGAGCTTGAACTGACAGGAAGTCATCTTCAGGAGTCCATTGGTTCCATTGAGATCATTTCTGAAGGCGATGCACCCCTGCGGAAAGGTGAATCCAACCGTTTCAACAAATTTATTTATTTAAATGATGATCCAGAGGCTCTGGAATCTCTTTTTGTAAGCATCAAAACACGGAAAGCCCATTTTGAAGAAACACCACCTCAATGGGAGCTGGAGGAACTCTTTAGGGAGAACCCCTTGCCACAGGGCGTTTTTGTTGAGTTGGAAAGCCTCTTTGTGAATCAGATTGAAGGGTATGACAGGAATTACCTTTTTTATGATTTAAAAGTTACCAACAAGAGTACCGAGTCTTTGAAGGTCCTTGATCTGATATACCAATGGAGAGATGACCAGGGATCTGTCATTTCTGAAAATTCACAATCCCTTGTAGACAATTCTCTCCTTCCCTTTAAGGCACAGAGCGCTGAATCTTTCAGGATTATGTTTGATGTACCCAAGACATCCACATCTGGACGGGGTGATCTTATCATCCTTTTGAAAAAGGCAGAAAAGGTAGAAGAGGAAGAATCATGAAAATTAAAGATATTGACTGGCTGTCCTGGAAACCCGGTGAAGAAGCTGTAATCAGCTATATTCTAGATGGTGATAATGTCCTTTTGATTCACAAGAAAAAAGGATTGGGCGCCGGAAAAATCAATGCTCCCGGTGGGCATATAGAAGAGGGTGAAACTCCCCTTATCGCCGCTGTGAGAGAAACAGAGGAAGAAGTCGGGTTAATCACGGACAATTTGATTTTTTCGGGTGATCTTTTCTTTCATTTTACCGATGGACTCAAGCTGAGAGGAACAGTTTTTATATGCAGGGATTTTAAGGGAAGTCTCATTGAAACAGATGAAGCCCTGCCATTCTGGTGCCCTCTGGAAGATATTCCCTGGGATCGAATGTGGGAAGATGACCGGCATTGGCTTCCTCAGGCCTTGAGGGGGAAGCAATTCCGGGGACGTTTTATCTTTGACGGTGATGATATGCTCGACAAAGAGATCATTTTTTATGAGTCCAGTTGAGATTCAAGTTCAATCATGGCTCTGAATGAGGAGTGTTCTTTTTTAAGTTCTTTTGAACCTCTTGTGATTTTAAAGAGGCTTAATCCCAAGGTTTCGGCTACTTTCCGCTGGGACATCCCATCTTTTATCAGTTTTACCAGAGCCCATCGGGTGGCAACTTCATGTATTTCATTCTTGGTTAAAAGACTATTGAGGAAATCTTCAATCAAATCTTTATTATTTGAAGCTGCAAGAGCTGCTGATAATTCTTTTACGGCTTTCTGGTCATCCATCGGATGCCTCCTGTTTTGCTGATTTTAGAAACTCTTCTTCCAGGCCGAAATCATGAATTTTCCTGTGAAGGGTCTTTCTTCCGATTCCCAGAATTTCAGAAGTCTTGCTTTTATTTCCTCCAGCAAAATTCAGTGTAGACCGAATAATTAGTTTTTCTGATTCAGCCATGGTGGTACCCATGGGGATTCTGATGGAACTACTGTCTTCAGCAGAAGCTGAAACATCTGGTGGCAGGTCTTGTGTCATGATAAAATGTCCTTTTGAGAGAACCACAGCACTCTCCATACAATTCCTGAGTTCCCTGATATTCCCCGGCCAGGAATAATTGTACAGGGCCATGGCGGCCTTATTATCTATCCCCTCTATTGATTTTCCGTTCTCTTCAGAAAACTCTTTCAGGAAGGCACTAGCCAGAAGTGGGATGTCATCTTTCCGCTCTCTTAAAGGAGGGATATGGATATTGACAACATTGAGTCTATAGTAGAGGTCCTCTCTGAAATTACCCAGGGCAATTTCAGTTTTCAGGTCCCGGTTTGTGGCTGCTACAATCCTTGTATCGATTGAAATGGAACGATTTCCGCCTACTCTTTCAAATTCCCGTTCTTGAAGAACCCGGAGAATCTTGATTTGGATTGAGGGATTTATCTCACCAATTTCATCCAGAAAAATTTAGCCTCAGCCAGACAATTCAAAACGTCCTTTTCTCAGGACAGCCGCACCGGTAAAGGCCCCTTTTTCATGACCAAAAAGCTCACTCTCAAGGAGCGATTCTGATAGGGCGGCACAATGTACCTTAATGAAGGGTTTATCCCCTCTTTGTGAATAATCATGAATAGCATCGGCAACGAGTTCTTTTCCAACACCGCTTTCTCCTGTGATAAGTACAGAGGCTCTCGTGGAGGCCACTTGTTGGATTAACTCAAAGACTCGATGCATTTGACTGCTTTTGCCGATAAAATTGGGTTTGTTTTTCCGGTTTTCAAGTTTTTTTATCTCTTCCTGCAATTCTCGGTGTTTTATAACTAATTCTCTTGAGGACAGGGCCCTTTTCACGAGAAGAGACAGACGGTCCAGGTTCAGCGGTTTAGTCAGAAAATCATAGGCACCGTCTCTCATGGCATTGACCGCATTTTCAACGGTACCATGCCCTGTGAGTATTATGACCGGTACTGTCGGATAGGCAGATGAAATTTTCTTCAGCAATTCCTCTCCCGAGACTTTCGGCATTCTGAGGTCTGTGAGGACAAGGTCAATATCTATCTTGACCATGGTTTTCATCGCATCACTCCCATCTTCGGCCATGAATACATCATAACCATCCAATTCGAGTGCTTTGGCCAGACCCAGTCTTATATTCTTTTCATCATCTACTACAAGTATATTAAATTTCAAATGGTTTCACCCTTCCAGACGAGTAGCTTATTCACCGTCTGCGGTATGGGGAGAAGAATGGTAAAGGTTGTACCCTCCCCCTCTTTTGAGAAAACACGCAGTTCACCGCCATGCTCTTTTATTACTTTATAGACTACAGTCAAGCCCAGACCGGAGCCGTTATCCTTTGTTGTAAAATAGGGTTCAAATATTTTCGACACCAGGTCTGCAGGTATTCCTATTCCTGTATCCTGAATTCGCATATGAACCATGTTATCCTTCTCATAGGTCCTGATCGTCAGAGTTCCGCCGTTTTCCATGGCTGCCAGTGCGTTTTTTATAATATTCAATAAGGCTTGTTTAATCAATTTTTCATCAAGGTTCAATAGAGGAAGGTCTTTCCCGGGGTACTCTTCCACCTTAATCCCAGCTTCCATGAGTTCATACTGAACAAATGTAATCAACTCCTCTATGATGCTGTTGATGCTTGTGGGGATCGGATGGGTATCCATAGGACGCACCGCAAACAGATAATCAACGACGATGGAATTGAGGCGTTCAACTTCCTCGCTGATGATAGAAAGGTAGTCTTCCAGGTCTGTCCTACAGCTCTCACTGTCGGTGTTAAGGGATTTCTGCATAAGCTGGAGATAGATGCTGATGCTTCCCAGTGGATTTTTAATTTCATGAGCCACACTGGCAGCCATTGTTGTCATGGCTGCCAGACTCTCTGCCCTGCGGAGTCTGGCTTCTTCAAGGCGTTTGTCCGTAACATCTTCGATATAGATAAAGTCTCCCTGTATGCTGCCTTCTTTGACAACAGGCATGACTCCCACAGCCAGAGTGATATCACGGTTTAAAGTTTCCAGGGTAAAGTCTCTGGGCTTTACTGTTTCTGCTTCCAGAAGTGATTCTTTCACGAAATTGGAAATGTCACTATCCAGGATCACTTCCCAGGCTTTTAATTTGTCTAAGCCCTTCTGCTGCAGCGGAACCATTCGTTTGACCGGAATATTCATAAATTGGATGTAATGATCCGGCCGTGCGACGATGACGCCGAAAGGGAGAGAAGAGAGAACCATTTCCAGAAGTTCTATGTCCTTGACTTCTTCTGCCAGAATGGAAATGAGGTTGTTAATCTGTCCCGAATCCAGTTTTGGAAGGGACTCTATGGCTTTACTTACTAAATGCCTCATATTTATCTCTCATATTATAAAACAGACTTTCCAGAAGAAACAGAGAACTCTGATTATAAATCCTGGAATTGGATGAACAGAGGTTAATATCATTGAGCAACTCTGAAATCAGAATTTGACCCCTGACTGTAGAGTATAAATCCGGATCTTCCCTGAATCGGAGCCTCAATTCATCTGTTAAGAGTCTGAGGAATTTTTTCAGTTCCTCTTTTCCCTTGTTTTTGTCAAAATACAAAAACAGATCCTCAAGTTCTCTAATGGAGCCCCCATTGATACCGGTATCCGTAAAAAGGCGGATATTGCTGCTGATAAAATTGTAATCCGTGTCCGACCAGCTCTGGAAAAACTGATACAGATTCATCTCGGATTCAAAGCGGAACAGTTTTTCAAGAATAAGGGATGATGTTTTATTTGTCCTGGGAGTAAATTCAAAATTCCGGACTCTGGACCTAATGGTCTGAATAATGCTCCCCTTCCGATCAGTGATCAGAATAAAAGTGACATGAGGAGGCGGTTCTTCTAAAATCTTTAAAAGGGAGTTCGCTGCCGAATCCAGAAGACTGTCTGCTTTTTCGATGATGACAATCTTTGCTTTTCCTGAACTGGTTCTATGGGCCCATTTACTGATATTTCTGATTTGATCTATGGGGGTCGTAGAAGGAACCGCGGGAGTCAAGTTTCTGATGATGTTGATCAAATTATCCAGGTATTTTTTTAAGGCTTTTTCTTCCATCAAAGGCTTATCTGGATCCAGATATTCAAGAGCCTCCGTTACAGATGAAAGAGCTCCATTGTACTTGCTTAGCTTTTTCTCCTGACCTTCCCACAGAATCGGTTCAAATCTTTTCAGCAGTTTTCGGACATTTCTTATAAACATATAGATGGAAAAAACAGCCCGGGTTCTGTTCAGGAGTTCTGCTGAAGCCTTAATCTCTTCCACGAAATAACGACTTCCCAGCAGCAGGAGGTCGGGATTGATCAGCACTCGATGATCTCTACAGGACCGGCAATTGCAGTCCCAGGGGGCATTTTCATTGATGCAGGATATGCTTCGTGCCAATTCCAGGGCACAGGTCATCTTACCGCTGAACTCTTCCCCACTGAACATGAGGGAATGAGGCAGATTTTTTTGCAGAATTCCTGAGGAGATTTGTTTTTTAATTGTTTCCTGGCCTATGAGATTTTCAAACAATCAGCTTCTCCCGGATGAAATATTTTTCATGATTTCGGCAGCTGGTTTATCTAAAGCTGGTAGAAACCTTTCAAGATAGGGCATTAATGCCGATTTTCCACTCAAACCATTCAAATTCATGATGTTTTGGAAATCTATCAGGTACACAATAAGAAAACATAAGAGAATACCTTCCAGAACTCCGAAGAAAAACCCTAAAAGTCTGTCGGTACTCTCAATGGGAGATTCATTGATAAGGGAGACAATTGCCCTCTGAAGGAGTTTAAACAGAATATATGATGCCAGAAAAATACAGATAAAGGCAATGAATGTAGCCGCATCATTCAGTGAAGACCGGGACTGAATCCATTTTGTTCCATCAGGATAAAAAACAGCCGCCAGGAGCAGGCTTATAAACAGGGCTGCCAGGGATATCAGTTCCTGGATCATTCCTCTAAATGCACCCCGTAATGAACTGATTGTGATCACTGCCAGGAAAATGAAATCCAGTATTCCCAAATCCATTCAGAACTCCTTTAAAAGATAAGATACTATAACATCTTCGGCTCTTTTGTTCACAAAGTTCCTGCAATTCTCTGCCATTTTTTTCCTTTCTGTTTCATTGGACCATAAGCTTATGACCAGATCTGTGAGCCCTGTGGCTGTCGGTTCTCTGTCTTTTAGCACCAGAGCCATTCCTCTTTGGCTGACAATTTCCGCATTTAGTATCTGATCACCCCGGCTGCCGGCTCTCAGTGGAATAAGGATGCCCGGAGTCTCTGTTACAGCCAGCTCCCAGAGGGTTCCCGCTCCCCCGCGGCTGACCGCTAAATCGGCTTTTTTCAGTAAGGCTGGCAGTTCCTCCCTCAGATAAGGAAGGGGATAATAATTTTTATGGTGGATCTCGGTGTTAAAAAGATCGTCTCCCATCTGATGGACAACAACATAACGGCTGCAAAGTTCTTCCAGACTCTCTCTGATCAATTGATTGATCTGCTTCGCACCGGAACTGCCCCCCAGGACAAGGAGGAGAGGATGTCCCTCCAGCCTTTTTTCCCAATACTCTGATAAGGGAATGTTATTCTCAAAAAACTCGGTTCTTACAGGATTGCCTGAGATCACTATTTTATTTTTAGGATCCCCTAAATGTTTACGGCTCTCATCATAGGCTAGAAAGGTGTTCCTGGTCATCCTGTGATTGATTTTTGTTGCCAGGCCAGGGATGACATCGGAATCATGTGTATACGAGGGAACCCTCAAAAAGAAAGCAGCGCAAACAGGAGGGACACTGACGAATCCTCCCTTTGAAAATACCAGTAGAGGATGCAGCTTAATAATAAGCCTCAGGGATTGAATGAAACCGATAAAAATACGAAAAAGGTCGGTAAAATTTTGCACAGAAAAATATCGTCTCAGTTTTCCTGTACTGATGGGGTAATATTCAAGACCCCACTCCCCTATGATTCTTTTTTCGATGCCATTTCGGGACCCTATCCAGCACACTCTGAAACCTTTGTCCTGCAATAATTTTATGATGGGCAATCCAGGATAGACATGTCCTCCTGTTCCTCCACCGGTGAATACAATTGTCTTGCTTTTCATATACTACTCTTTGAATCTTTTCTCTGCCTGTATTTTAATCTGTTCTATTTGTCTGTCAATGCCACGGATGTCTACAGCCTTTCCCAGGCTTTCCAGCTTTTCAAGTTGACAATGGTATTCATTCCTGGTTTTTTTATGAGCCAGCATTTTAATCCTGCGGGGAACCTCCCTCAACAGTCCCGGAGCCGTCTTCGACTTCTCATCTGAATACTTTTTCTTTATGACGGCATATATTTCATTCAGTTCATCATCCCGGGTTTTGCAGGCTGCGAGGTTTAATATTTCCAACAATTTTTCAAGTTTAGTCTTTGTCCAGCCGGACAGGTTTGTTTCTAAAGTTATAAAGAGGTCCCATTTTATTTTCAGGAGGAGATCACTTTCTTTGATTTTCATCGAAATCTGATTCTTATCCACCCATTGAGCATAGGAACTCAATTTTTCAAGGGAATAGACTCTTTTTTCCATAAGAGCCAACTCACGCAGTAGGAGGAGTCGTCTTATTTTCGGACGGGATCGGGACTGGGCCTTTTTTTCAGTATCAATGGCTAGAACAAACTCAATATTGCTATGAAGACGGTTGTTGCTCTGCCTTCCCCCCCGGTATTTTGAGTATTGATTACTGATAATGCTTATGTGACCTTTTTTTTCACAAATTTTCATCATCATTTCAAAGGGAATCAAACCGTCATTGCTATAGCTGATCAGGATTCTCCTGGCTCTTATATCATGCATCAATTCTGAAAATGCCTGACTGGCGGAAGCTTTGTAACAGTAGGGGGATTTAGTTTTGATCCAATCTTTTCTGATAGCCGCTTTTTCCTTGAGCTCTCCCTTTTCATTGAGATCTAGAGGTGCGGGTATTTTATCCCAGAGGGCAATTGTATTCAGTATGTGATAATTGCTTCCGTATTGATGCTGATTGTAAGGGGGGTCAAGATAGGCCACATCAGCCATAGGAAGGTTCTTGTCCTTTACAAGGTCATTTGCATCCCGGCAGTATACATCGGCTCCCGGGCAGTCAAGGGGGAGCACTGGGTAGGAAAGTATAATGGGGCCCAAAATCCGTGATAACGCATCCTGACCATGACCACCGAATCCCTTATGAAATGCTTTGAAAACCCCTGAAGTATTAGTATGCTTGGAGCATTCACAGAGAAGGAGGCCAATCAGCAAATTCCTGATCGACTGATCAGGACCGGTGGCCTGTGGTGGGAAATGCAATTCAATATAATTTCTGATAGAATCAATTCTGAGGGCATTCTCTCGTGTATAAAAGAGTCTTTCAATTTTATAATTTGCATTCTGGGGATCTTTGTCAGAGGGAGCATAATAACGGGCCATATAACTTTTTTCATCATGGACTGGGGGCAAATTGTTTATTTGATATAAAAGGTCCCTGAGGCTTTCAGAACTACCGAAGAGGAAGGGAATGTCTTTCTGGCTCAGTCTGAGATGGGATTCTCCCAGTATCCGTGAGTATTCTTCCCAGTCATTGCTTATAACCTGGTATCCCATAAGGCGCCCCAGGCGGGATACGACTCCGGAACCCGCAAAAAGATCAAGAAAAACACTGTTTTCTTTCTTATGAATGTTTAGAGCCTCATAAATCAGTGGCAGTAAACTTCTTTTATTACCAATATATGTTATCAGCTGTTCTTTCAGATAAGTATCATTCAATATGCTCAATATGGAGATCCCCTCCCCGGGAAAGTCCTTGTCAGGTGTGTGTACACATTACAACAGTCCTAAAAAATAATCCATAAAAATGTATAAGTCTTTCTTGATTTTCTGGATGGATCCATTAGACTTGGTAGTATAGAAAATGGAAGGGGGATATATGAAAAGTCTACCACCTAAAGGTGAAGGCTGGTCTTGACCGGCGCTTTGTATGATCTAATTGTTAAAAAAAAGCCTTAATAGGCCATTATATAAATATGAGATAACATACACAGAGATTACACATCCTGATATGTGTCCAAATAGCCGGCGCCTGCCGGCTTTAATATTTATAAAATAAAAGGGGATGCTCTATGCATCCCCTTTTCAATTGATAGTGATGGGCGTTGAGGGACTTGAACCCCCGACATCCTGCTTGTAAGGCAGGCGCTCTCCCAACTGAGCTAAACGCCCGAATAAACGGCTGATAAAAGATGGGCGTTGAGGGACTTGAACCCCCGACATCCTGCTTGTAAGGCAGGCGCTCTCCCAACTGAGCTAAACGCCCGTACCATCTTTTTAACGTTCAGCAATTTATCATAATGGGTGTGACAGGTCAATAGAATCCAGAAAAAATAATTGGAACAATCTACCATGTCAATTGAAAGGGATCAGAAATCGCTGATAGTGACTGTACCCTCAGAAATTATATCATGATCTAACAGATATATTTTCCTCTTCCCCGCAGTTTTCGCCATGATATCACATATACTGAAATTTTCTTGAATTAGAATCTCCCTGTTTTCCCCTGGATCTAAAATATCTCCCATTAAGAGTTCCTGCTTCCTGGACTTGATCTGGTCAATAAGAAAAACTTCAATAATTTCCTCATCGGTTTTGTTCTGAAGATAAATTATAACAGATGAAAAATCCTTGATACGGTCATTGTCATAATAGACAAGAAAATCAGCATCCATGGGAACTTTTAAAGTTTTACTGAAGGTTTTTCCATCAGCTCCCTTTAAATGAAGCGTATAGGTTTTCCCTTCTTCCAGAGGAAGATGCAGAGTCCGGCTTTCAGAAGATTGCAGAACTTCCCCAACCAGGAGGTTTTCAGTTCCCGGTACTTTTTCTTTATCCAGAAAGATCCTGAATACAGGAAAATTTGTATAGTTAAAGACTTCAATATCCACAAGATTCTGGGGTTCCAGTGAATCTTCATTCAACAGATCAGGAGGGTCTGAAAACATTCTATCCCTTGGTATGGGCTGGGCTCCATAAACGGCATCTGGATCTGTTAAATCAGGGTATTCATCGGGGAATTCTCTGTAATGTTCCGGCAGAATATAGACTATGCTGTTCTGTTCAATCGCAACATTTTCAATGATATAACTTTCCTGGGATATCCCATAAAGATAAAAACTGCAGAATAGGATCTCTTCGGGGCTGTATATATTTACATTATGCCTAGCTCCGGGTTCCAATCCCTGAACACCAAAATTGTGGTAATAATTATTTTCTTCTTCACCGCTGTCTATATAGATTTCCTGAAAGATAATCTTCCCTTTATTCAGGATAGAAAAATCCAATGAGTGAAGAGATTCCGTTAAGAACAGAAGTGAAAATATAAAAACTGTTCTAGAAAGTTTTGAGTTCAGATCATATGACACATTGCAACCCTAATTTCATCGAGAATGACCGGCAGAAAATTTACCGGTCATGTCTAATAATCAGCCTGGAGGCCAATTCATTTTTCTTTCGCCCAATATATGCGCATGGAGGTATTCAACGGTTTGCTGCCCATTCTTACCACAGTTCAACACAATCCTGTATCCACTCTCTTCCAGTCCCATTACTGAGGCAACCTTAGAAACTGCATTAAAAAATATTCCGGTCTGAGTCGTGTCATTATGCTGGATTTCAATAAAATCTTTCACTTTTTTCTTAGGTACTACCAGGATGTGAATCGGTGCTTGAGGATTAATATCCCTAAATGCCAGGACATTCTCATCCTCATAAACCTTATCCGCTGGAAGATCCCCGGCAATGATCTTGTCAAAAATTGTTTCTACCATTAAAGCCTCCGGTGAATAGTTATCCTAAAAATAATAACGTGAATCACCCGAGGCGTCCAGCCTTTATGAACATTTACTCCAGCCGCATTCGGGACATGTCACACAACCATCCCGGAATACAAGTTTACCGTCACACTCTTCGCATTTGTTTTCACCGGCAATCACTTCCTCTCCATCAATAATATAGCGTTTTAAAACTCTAGACAGAGCCCGTTCGAAATCTTCAAAATTCGTATCCTTGGACAGTTGCTCGATGATAAACTGCAGAGGAGTACCGTGACGGAGTGCCATGGAAAGAAAACGGGCTAATGACCCATTGGGTGAATCAAAAGTTTTGGTAAAGTCTTTCATCGTTGCGGAAACCGGTCCGGATTCTATATGCAGATCATATCGGCCCTTTCCGGATTTTCTGACAATCCCTTCTTTGTATTTTTTCATATCTATATGATCTTGCGGATCATCAATGGCAAATAACTCATAGAGGCTGCCGTTGAGAATTCCTACAAGGATAATGTATTTATTTCCCTTAACCTTGATCTGATGAATTTCACAGGGTAGATCCATCGGTCTTTCCGGAGCCAACACCCTTTTAATGGTTTGATTGTCCTTCTTTTCCGAATATTCCAGAATTCCTTTCATGCTTCCATCGGGATTAAATGTGGTGAATCCCTTCAGACCCTGCTTATAGGCATACATATAAAGGTCTTTGTACTCTTCAAAGCTTGTGCCGGGAGGGAGATTCAAGGTTTTTGAAATACTGTGATCGCTGTATTTCTGAAATATTGCCTGAATATCTATGGCCTTTTTGGGCTCTATATCGACTGTTGTTACAAAGTAATCGGGTGCCCCTGATCTCTCTGTATTTTCATGGAGTGCCAGGTACTCCATCCAGGAGTAGTCATAAATGGTTTCGGTTCTTGTTTCATCATCTACTCCTGTCCTGACGCTGCGGTCATACTGGAGGGCAAAAATGGGTTCAATCCCGGAAGAACAATTTTGTCCCACAGAAAGTGAGGTCGTTCCAGTCGGTGCAACAGTATTGAGCTGAATATTCCTCATTCCGTTCTTCTCTATTTTTTTGAGAATATCCTGAGGCAATCCCTTGATGAAGTTTGCTTCCAGCAATCTGGGTATATCACAGGCAGGGAAGGCACCCTTTTCTGCCGCAAGATCCGCACTGGCATTATAGGACGTATCTCTGAGGGCCTTGGCTATTTCCTCGGATATTTTAAGAGAGGCCGCACTGCCGTATTTGATTTTCATCATGGTAAAGGTATTACCTAGTGCCGTAAAACCCAGTCCAATCCGGCGCCATTGTTTTGAAAAAGTTTCTATTTTTTCCAGGGGGTAATCAGTGCGGTCTAACACGTTGTCCAGGAAGCGGACGGCCGTTTTTACGGTCATTTTAAAGTCTTCAAAATCAAATTCTGCCTTATCTGTAAAGGGTTTGTTTACAAACTTTGACAGATTGACCGCAGAGAGACAACAGAGGGAATAGGCTGGCATCACCAGTTCTCCGCAGGGATTGACCCTGTCCATTTTAAAAGCCCAGTGACCATTATTATATTTTTCGATGAGATCCTGGTTAAAAATCCCGGGTTCATTGTGGATGAAAGAGTTTTTGGTTACCAGATCATAGAGGTAACGGGCTTTCACCGTTTTGAATACTTCTCCGTTAAAAACCAGATTCCAGTCACTGTCATCCTCAACTGCCTTGATAAAATTATCTGATACTTTGACTGAAATATTAAACTGAGTCAGTTCCTTGTTTCTGTCTCCCTGTTTAATAGTGATAAACTCTTCAATATCGGGATGTGATATATCCAGCAGAGCGATGTGGGCCGATCGGCGATGTCCACCAGTGATAATCGTTTTGGCTGACTGGTCAAAAATTCTTAAAAAAGAAATGACTCCTGAAGCCTGACCGCCCTTGGACAGGGTCGTACCTTTGGGCCTCAGTTTGGAGATATCAAAACCAACCCCCCCTCCCATCTTGCTGATCATGGCGTCTTCTTTGAGTGAATCGTAAATTCCGGTCATGGAATCTTCAATATCAATTGTAAAACAGTTATTATAATTTTTCATGGGACTATCTGGCCTGGCATTGGCCAGTATCCGCCCGGCAGGAATCAGTTTACCGCTGATAAGCTGATTATAAAATTGCTCTTCTATTTTTCCTCTGTTTTCTTTTGATTCAGTAGAGGCTATTTCACGGGATATTCCCTTAAAGACTTCTTCCGGCGTTTTTTCGCCATGAAGCATATACTTGGCCTTGAATATTTCTTCACTTAGTTTTTGATTCCATTTGAATTCGCTCATCTATCTGCACTCCTGACTATCAATTTTCAATGCTGAAAAAGACACTTTTTACTGATTTCATCTGTATTGCATGAAACATACAGTCCATTGTCTTTCCAAATATATAATCCATTGAACATCATTGATCAAGCCTTAGTACGCTATATGTTGTGTGTTATTTTTAATATTGTAGAAAAATATGCTATTTGGGAGGATTTTCAGAGAGGGGCCTTTCAAAGTGATGATTGAACATTAACCACTCTCTGTGATAAAATCACGCGAAATTTGACAGGAGTTTAAAAATGGCTATCCAGAAAATCAGAAATATAGGAATCATGGCACACATTGATGCCGGGAAAACGACTACAACAGAGCGTATCCTGTTTTATACAGGAAAGAGTCATAGGATCGGTGAGGTCGATGACGGCAGTGCTACCATGGACTGGATGGAACAGGAGCAGAACCGGGGAATCACTATTGTCTCAGCAGCTACTACCTGTTTCTGGAAAGATTACCAGATTAATATCATCGATACTCCCGGGCATGTAGACTTCACCGCCGAGGTTGAACGGTCTCTGCGTGTATTAGATGGCGCTGTAGCCGTTTTTTGCGCTGTCGGTGGTGTTGAACCTCAGTCAGAAACAGTTTGGCATCAGGCTGATAAATATAAGGTCCCCCGGATAGCCTTCATCAATAAAATGGATAGAACCGGAGCGGATTTTTATGAAGTTATTAAAGAAATAGAAGAAAAACTCAAGGCCTCTCCCCTGCCCCTTCAACTTCCCATTGGGACCGAGGCGGATTATCAGGGAAACATCGATCTTATAAAAAAGAAAGAAATCCACTGGAATCCAGACAATCAGGGAAGAAGCTTCGAGTATAGGGATATCAGACCGGAACTGAAAGATCTGACAGATAAGTGGCGTGAAAATTTGGTTGATAAACTTTCAGCATACTCTGATGAAATTACAGAATTTTATCTTGAAGGAAAAGAAGTCCCCGAAGAATTGATACACTCTGTTCTCAGGCAGGAAACAATCAACCAGAATATACTTCCCGTCTTTGTCGGTTCTTCTCTTAAAAATAAGGGAGTACAACCTGTTCTTGATGGTGTCCTTTCCTACCTGCCGGCACCTGAAGATCTCAAGGATATTGAGGGTCTTCATGTCAAAAAAGAAGAAACGGTCATACTGAAACGCTCCATTAATGAGAACCCTTCGGGTTTGATTTTTAAGATTCAGCAGGATAAGGAAGCCGGTCCTTTGTGTTTTGTCAGGGTCTATTCCGGAGAATTTAAATCGGGAACTCCCGTTTTAAATGCCAATAAAAGAAAAAGAGAGAGAATCAACCGCCTACTCCGTATGCATTCGAATAATCCTGAGCAGATCAGTTCTGTCTGTGCGGGAGACATTGCCGTCGTTGTGGGCATGAAGTTGGCACAAACCGGTGATACAATCTGCAGTGAGGGTTTTCCGGTGATTCTGGAGAACATGATTTTCCCTGAACCCGTAATCTCTGTGGCCATAGAGCCTAAAACCATGAGTGATCAGGACAAGCTGAGATCTGTTCTTGATACCCTGCAGAAAGAAGACCCCACCTTCAAGGTTTCTGAGAATGATGAAACCGGGCAGTTAATCATTTCCGGAATGGGTGAACTCCATCTGGATGTTCTTGTCACAAGGATTACAGATGACCATAAGGTCAAAGCCAATGTTGGAAAACCACAGGTTTCCTACCGTGAAACCATCACTAAAACCGTCAGTCATAACGAAGTTTTTAACCGTATCCTGGCCGGAAAAGAGAATGATGCAGACATTACCCTTAAAATAGAGCCTCTTTCCCGGGGGGAAGGAAATAAATTTACAAATGCCATCCCCAAAAACAAACTGCCCGCCGGAATGGTAGAAGCTGTAGAACGAGGTGTTCTGAACGCCATGCAGTCAGGAACACTAATGGGTTATGCCACCATCAATGTCGGGGTAACTCTTACAGATGCCCAGTACTATGAACTCACATCTTCTGAAATGGCTTTTGAAACAGCTGGAGCACTGGGCTTTGATAGTGCCTGCCGGAAAGCTGAGCCTGTCCTGCTGGAGCCGATTATGGAGGTCGATATTATGTGTCCTTCCGAGTATGTGGGTGATGTTATCAGTCAGATTACCCAAAGAGGCGGTCTGGTCAATTCCATGGAATCCAGGCCCGCCTACGAATTGGTAAAAGCTCAGGCTCCTCTGGTTAAAATGTTTGGGTATACCACCTCTCTGAGAAGCCAGACTCAGGGGCGGGGTACATTTTCAATGGAATTCTCTCATTTTTCCGCAAAATCGAAATAGATCTAAAATTCTTCCACAGGTCGTAAAGCAAAGTTCTGTCTTAAAAGATTTTAATGAATCTTGAGGGGCAGAGCTTTTTTATAATCAGATCTAAAAATATACAGCAACACTGAAAAAGGTTAAATATCGTTTGACGCCTCCATAATTCGGGTTCTATGATGAAAGTAAGATTTTATCCGAAATGAGGAGGACAAAGGTGGCTTTTACAACCAATACCATCAGAAACATTGCGGTTTGCGGGCATGGTGGCACCGGTAAAACGACTCTGGTAGAACAGATTCTTTTTAATGCCGGTGTGACATCAAAAGCTGAGTCAGTTGATTCAGGCCGAACTGTCAGTGATTTTACAGAAGAAGAAATAGAAAAAAAGATTTCGATTCA
Source organism: Oceanispirochaeta sp. (assembly GCF_027859075.1). Taxonomy (NCBI): domain Bacteria; kingdom Pseudomonadati; phylum Spirochaetota; class Spirochaetia; order Spirochaetales; family Spirochaetaceae; genus Oceanispirochaeta; species Oceanispirochaeta sp. The sequence continues at coordinate 19,423 of NZ_JAQIBL010000171.1, forward strand.
TTCATCCCTTACCAACGTTATATGGAAAGATACGAAAATCAATATTTTTGACACTCCCGGTTCATCTGACTTTGTCGGTGAAGTTGTGTCATCCTTCAGAGCATCAGAATCGGCCATCATGCTCATTGGTGCCAGATCGAGTGTACAGATTGAAACAGTCAAGCTGTGGAGACGTCTTGATGCCAGAGACATGCCCCGTATTGCCTTTATAAACAAAATGGAAAAAACCAGAGCCGATTTTTATAAAGTTCTTGAGGATTTGAAGAACTTTCAAATCACGGCCATTCCTTTATCAATTCCCATGGGTCAAGCTGAAGATTATCAGGGTGTTATAAACCTGATGAATATGAAAGCCTACAGAAAAGACGGCGGTGGTAAAGAGGAAAATGCAATTGACATCCCTGAAGAATATAAAGAGATAGCTGAAGAATATCATTTAAAGATGATTGAAATGGCTGCTGAAGGTGATGATGGCTTAACAGAAAAATATTTTGAGGAGGGAACTCTCACCCTGGAAGATGCCAAAAAAGGACTCCGGGAAGGTCTCTTTGATAACCGCTTTGTTCCGGTTTTCTGCGGCAGTGCCGTTGATAATTCAGGCATATCTTCCCTTATGGATTTCATAGTTTTTGAGTCTCCCGCACCAGGACGTGTGGAAGAACCCTGTGTCAGTGGTGAAACATCCCGTATGGTTTCTTCTGAAGGAGCTACCTCGGGTATCATTATTAAAACCATGATCGATAAGTTCGCCGGTAAGATGTCCTACGTCAAAGTAATCACGGGAAAGCTGACGAGTAACAGTGAAGTATACAATTCAAGAGAAGAAAAAAAAGAGCGAATCAATAAACTCTTTCTTTGCGAAGGCAAAGATTTGAAAGAAACCAATGAAGTTCTCGCAGGGGATATCGCTGTTTTAACAAAAGTTGAGTCTCTGGCAACCAATGATACGATCTGCACAGCCGATGAAGTGATTCACTACAAGTCTCTGGCTCTGCCCCATCCTGTTTTTTCTCTGGCCATCAATGCAGAGAATCAGAAGGAAGAGGATAAGATGTCCGCCCAGCTGCATAAGGTTGCCGAAGAAGATTTGACTTTTACCATCAAATATAATGAGGAAACAAAAGAGACCGTTATTTCCGGCATGGGTGAACTTCATATCAATATTATTCTTGAAAAGCTTCTCAAGAATTTCAAGATCAATGTGAGCCGAAGAACACCTAAAGTTCCCTACAGGGAGACAATAAACAGCCCCGCCGAAGCAGAATACACTCATAAGAAGCAGTCCGGTGGTCATGGACAGTACGGTCGGGTCTGTCTAAGAATCCATCCTCTTGAAAGGGGTAAATATTTTGAGATGACCAATGATACCAAGGGAGGGTCAATCAGCAAGGGTTACATGCCTGGCATTGAAAAAGGCCTGCTTGAAAGCATGAATGAAGGTTTCCTGGCTGGATATCCCTTGATGGATATCGGGGTTTCAATCTTTGACGGAAAGGAGCATCCCGTCGATTCTTCTGAAATGGCCTTCAAACTTGCGGGCAAACATGCTTTAAAGGTAGCTGTTGAAAAGGCTAAACCGACCCTGCTTGAACCAGTTATGAATCTGACTGTTTTTATTGAAGATCAATATATGGGAGATGTTCTTTCCGATCTGTCAACGAAAAGAGGCCGGGTTCTTGATCAGCAGCCAGTGGGGGTTGGTATCCAGTCCATCATGGCTCAAGTCCCTCAGGGAGAATTGATGCGTTACAGTATTGATTTGAAATCCATGACCTCCGGAACAGGAGCCTTTGAAGTGGAGTTCAGTCATTATGATCCCGTGGGTGGTAAAATTGCCCAGGACATCATCAAAGCCTCAGAGATCTAATATAAGTTTTCCGGCCGGGTATTCGTCAAGATTCCCGGCCGTATTTTTTTTCTAAAAGAGATTCCATTGATTCAATTTCATAACCCTTTTCCAGGATGACCTTATCCAAAAGATCCGGAAGCATCAATGCAGAGTTTTCGAGTTCATGCAGGAGGAGGACTCCCCCCTTTTTATCATCATCCAGCAATTCACTCATCCTGTTCATGATGCCCTGTTCATTCCATCTGCCATCAGCCTTATAGGCATAATCATAGCTGTCAAACTGAAGGGAAATCAAGTACTGTCTTTCCTGGATGAGCCATTGGTCTAGATTCCTGGTTCTGCCGGGTTCGGCGTAGGGAGGCCTGACAAGAACCAGAGGATAGGAAAAGCCCAGAATTTCATCCAGTACAGTCTGAGTCAACGTAAACTCTCTTCCGATCTCTTCACTATCATTCAGACCATTGTTGAATATTCCCTGTGCAAGATTATGATGATGGTAGCTATGGTTTCCTATAAGATGTCCTTCATTGATCATTCTCATCAGAACTTCTTTGAGTCTATCTTTCTCATGGGAGTTTGAATATTCAAGATTTTTACCGTTAATAAAAAAAACGGATTGAAGACCGTGATATTTCAGAGCATCAAGAATTGATTCACTGACGGTTGTCATTGTACCGAACTGTTCAATCTCACTGAGATTCGGACCATCATCAAAGGTCAGATATACACTATGATTAAAATCATGTTCGCCCCAGAAGACACCCTGAAGCTGATCGCCTGGATAATTCAGATTCATTATGGCATTTAGATTTTCTAATGCGGGTACTGGATAATGAGTATGAACAATCGGGTCTTTAGATTTATTATTTTCTTCTGGTACAACTGCCGTCTGAAGGGCAGTTGTACCGGATTTATTAATGGGAGGAACAGTCCGGCAGTAGATAAAAAGAAATAGGCTCAGTGTCAGGAATAAAACGAAGAACCTGGCCTGGATTGTTCTTTTTTTTAGAAATAATTTTAAATCCCTTTCAGGAAGTTTCTTCTGAATCCTGGAATCTGCAATCTTGTCTTTATACCAGGCTGCATTACCCATGGATTTTATTTTTACAATTTTTGCCATCTTGTCCTACTATAAAGGGTGATGCCAATTCATCCTAGTCTTTTAGTCGCGGTTTTCCAGAGATGTATAGGCCAAACGAGGGCTTACGCTCTTGTATGCTGGTCTGATGATTCTTCCACCACTTACCATCTCTTCAACCCTGTGGGCACACCAGCCGGGAATACGGGCGATGGCAAAAATGGGTGTATAAAGGTCTTCAGGAATATTCAGGATACTGTAAACAAAGCCAGAAAAGAAATCTACATTGGCGCACAGAGGCTTGTTTGTGTTTTTCAATTTCTGAAAAATTCCGGGAGTCAATCTCTCTACTTTTTCATACAGAAAATACTCCTCCATTCTATCTGATGTTTCAGCCAGTTCTCTTGCTTTCTCTTTTAGAACCTCTGCTCTCGGATCTGAAAGAGTATAAACGGCATGTCCCATACCGTAGATCAATCCTTTCTTGTCAAAAGCATCTTTCATCAGAATCTTGCTGATATAATCTGCTATCTCTTTTTCACTGTTCCAGTCTTTAACATGTTCCTTGATATTATCCATCATCCGGGCAACCTGAATATTGGCACCTCCATGGAGTGGTCCTTTCAAGGAGCCAATGGCTGTTGCAATAGCGCTATAAGTATCTGTTCCCGAAGAGGAGACGACATGTGTCGAAAAGGCTGAATTGTTTCCTCCCCCGTGTTCTGCATGAAGGACGAGTGAAAGGTCAAGGATTTCCGCCTCAATGGCCTTATATGCTTTATTGGGCCGAATCATTTGCAGCAGGTTTTCTGCGGTGCTCAATGTAGGGTCCGGTTTATGAATAAACAGACTCTCTCCCATATAGTAATGAGCCTTTGCCTGATAGGCATAGGCCGCCATTGTAGGCAGTTGGGCAATCAGTTCAACGCTTTGTCTAAGCATATTCCAGACAGATGTGTCTTCGGCATCATTGTCAAAGGAATAGGCTGCCAGAACACTCCGGGCCAACTTGTTCATTATATTGTTGCTGGGAGCCTTAAGGATCATGTCTTCGGTGAATTGATCCGGCAGTTCTCTGTACTCTCCAATCCTTTCCTTGAAATTCGACAATTCTTCAATGGAGGGAAGGTAACCGAAAAGGAGCAGAAAAATGGTTTCTTCAAAACCGAATCTTTTTTCCTTTTGAAAACCCTTTGTCAGGTCCTTAACATCGATACCACGATAACGGAGAACTCCTTTGACCGGGACTTTGTCTCCCTCTTCCATTATGTATCCATGAACATCCCCGATTTCTGTTAGACCTACCAGAACCCCCGTCCCATCGGGATTCCGAAGTCCTCTTTTTACATTATAACGTTCGTAGAGATCCAGCGGGATTCTATTGTGAGTATCCATGATACCTGAATACTTCTTAAGGAACTGTTCGTGCTTTTCATTCTTTTCATTCTTTTCCATGGTCTCTTTCTCCGAAATTAGCGTTTTTTGTATAATAATTCAAAAATGCTGTGGGATTTTTCCTTTCCCTTGCGTTCAAACTTTGTAAAAGGCCTCCACTTCTGAGGTTCTGCATAATTTTCATATTCACTGAGTAAAAGCTTTTGATTTCCAAAAACTTGGAGCATTTGTTCAGCATAATCTTCCCAGTCGGTTACGGCGTAAATATATCCTCCGGGAACCAATTTATCAATCAAAAGAGAGACAAACTCATCCTGAATTATCCGCCTTTTATGATGCTTCTTTTTAGGCCAGGGATCCGGAAAGAATATATGAAATCCATTCACACTGTAATTCTGAATCATTTGTCCCAGGACTTCCACAGCATCATGCTCAATCACCTTGAGATTCTCTATACCTTCCCTGTCAATGTGGTCCAGAAGCTTGCCAATGCCGGGTTTGTAAACTTCTATACCTATATAATCTTTTTCAGGGTTTTCAAGAGCCGTTTTATAAGTGGCATCACCCATTCCAAAGCCAATCTCAATGATTAATTCCCGAGGGGGAACGTCTTGTGCCGGGAATTGAAGGATGGTTTCCTGATAAGGGTAGGAATACCTGTCAATTAATCTTGAATAAGCTGATTGCAGCGCCGTGCTCATACGTCCAGCTCTTAGCACATAACTTTTAATTTTTCTAATATTATTTTCCATTTTGAAAGTTTATAGATACCCTAATCTTTTGGCAAGATTATTCTTATTC
>NZ_JAQIBL010000172.1 GCF_027859075.1 Oceanispirochaeta sp.
CGTGAAAACTCATCTGTTTGCGGATCTCCTTTTCAGGCGGTCTCCACCGGACAGACAGGCCTGCAAGGGCGGGTAGCTTTATTCTTTCCCCCCTCCCGTCCCCCCTTGGGGGAGCGTCCGGTTCCGACCGCCTGAAAAGGAGATCCGCAAACAGATGAGTTTTCACGCCGACACCGGCCTCCGGGCCCTGCTTCGCAGAGCCCTCCGTCCGGAGGGACCTGGAAAATATTTTTTAGCTTTTGAAATTTCACCCGGCGGGGGCGTTTTTTTACCCAGAACTGATACTCTTGCAGTAATAAATGAAGTTAAACATGAATGGTTCTGCCAAAAGTAAAGCGCCAAAGGCTCCTTTATAATTCATTCTTATTCTTGTTCTACTTCTTACTTTCTATTCTTAAGTTCATAAACTACAGAAAGAATTTACAAGGATTATAAGAGAATAAGAAAGATTATAAAGGGCAGCCCCGGCAAAGAGTTCTCTATCACTAAGAACTGTAGATTCTGCAGCTCAAACTTCAGATAGGGGGCTGGGGGGTAAGAAAACGATCCAGGCAAAAGCAAAGTCAAATCAGAGGATTAAGGAAAACCCTTCATTTGAAGGGGAACCTACATCCTGACTACATTCAGAAAAACAGGGTTCCCAGCTCTTGAAAATGGATCGCTTGTAATGATTAAAATTAGTTTTAAATAGATTTTTACTTCTGCTCCGGTCCTTTAATAGGATCGGTTCTCCACCAGTTTGATGCCTATCCAGAAAATACCGGCGCTCAAGCGAACTTTATCCATTCCGGACTCTGAGAGCATCATGCTGAAGTTCCGGTTGCTCTTGGCCCTCTCATTGTTTTTCTCACACCAGGACCGATACTCCCGGTACAAAACGCTGGACTGGGTCATGCTCTCCGCCTTCATTTCACAGTTCTCAGACAGGAACATCTGAATATCGCTCATCTGGCTTCTGTATTCATCTGTGGCATCATTTACTGCCTCTACCGAACCAAGACCCTCCTTCTGCCAGCGGAGGCAGCCCTCGACCATCCAGGCTAGAATCCCGGGGAGTTCCCTCTCCAGTTTGGCAGAAAGCTTTTTATCCTGCTTCTCCTCGGGAAAGGTGACCAGAAAGGGAATCAGCTTGATCCTTCGCCAAATGGCATGATCGGTCCCGCCGATGCGGGGTTTATGATTTGTTGCCATCACAATCTTAAAGGTGGGGATAAACTGAAAGTATTCACCATAGAGAAACCGGGCGCTGATCATATCATTCCCAGTGAGCCTTTTGATGACCGACTCTGCCAGCCTGCCATGCTCATCGCTCTCCATGGCCGTCACAAAGCGGGACCCCTTGAGCCGGGCTATATCGTTGGTCGCCTGCTCTCCCTTCTTCTGCATTAAGGTTTCCGTGGGTGTGGTGGTGGCATAGTCTCCCAGGATGCGGTTCACCACGTTGATAAAGGTACTTTTTCCATTGGCCCCGGTGCCATAGAGGATACACAGGACCTGGCTGGACATATCTCCTGTGAGGGAACAGCCCAGGAATTTCTGAACAAAGCGGATCAGTTCCCGGTTCCCATCAAATATCTCCTTCAGGAACTTCTTCCAGACAGGGCAGTCTGCTTCCTCTAAATAATCAACGGGAGCCAGTTTTGTAAGCAGATCCTCACGACGATGGGGATGAAGCCGTCCGGAGCGGAGATCGATGATCCCATTGTTACAGTTCAGATGGAAGACATCCTGATCCAGTGCATCCGGGGAGATCCTGGCGCGGGGATCAGATTTGACGATGAACAACATAGATTCTACCTTCCGGGCTGTAGAACTGCGCCTGGCATGAGAGAGCATGGCCATACACTCTTCTCCATCTCTGCACCTGATAAGCTTTGCAAAAAGAGCTTCAATGCTGTTCCGGCCGAGTTCATAGATTTCTCCCAGTTCATCTACGGCCCATCGTTTCCCATCCCAGATCAGCCATTTTTTCCAGGGAGCACAGAACTTGATCTTCTCGCCATAATCCTCCAGCATCATCCGTGCATTGAAGAAGTCAGAATAATCTTCCCCCCGTTCGTCTGTATTCATAGAAAGCACAAGGATGGCTTCCCTCTCATGGTGTTTCTCTATCCCCATGCTGGGAGAATCCGGAGATGCCCACTCCTTGAGTGCTTCCAGATAGCCGGCCCAGCGGAGGGAGAAGTAGCGTTCCGAGCGCAGCTCCTCCTCCGTCAGGTCATGGGACAGGCGGCTGCAGCAGTTGTACATCAATGCCAGCAGGCCATAGCGCTTAAAGGTCTGTCCCTCCTGTAAGAGGGTCATGACGGCCAGTTGTTCGTCACTCCACCCCTCACGCCGGTAGGCGATGGCTTTGTTCACCTCACTTCGTTCATCTTCTTCAAATCTCCGAATCCTGTCGGTCATCAGTTTGAGATTTGTTCTTCTTGCCATTCAATTCTCCTTTTCTTGGTTCCTCTTTTGGAACCTCTGGTTTAGCCCGGACAAGGAAGGATATGCAGTGATGAAGGGCTAATTGTTTTTATTGTGAATGGAAAAATGGGCTTTGGGGGGTAGGGTTTACCCTATGTTTTAAGGGTAAAACTTCACTAGAATCGATTTTAATCAGTGAGAAGTGATATTTGATCAGAAAAGTTGAGCTTATATACTAATTTGTTTTTTTTTAACTTATGAGGTATCCACAATAGATTTTCGTTCCCAGCATCTCTTGTGGAAGTACAACTTCAACATATTTTGAAAATGATTATCCCATTGCTCAATATTGGCGAAAGTATGGTACTTGCTTTCCATTGTTCTATCATTGAGAAAACCTAAATATATTCAAACTACTGGAATGCTATAATACCCATTATTTGAGAACCTCCCAATGACCGCCTTTGTCTGGTCCGACTCGCTTGATTTTATTCTGACTTTGCAGTGCTGCAATGTTCTTCTCTATAGCCCTATCTCCAATCCCGACGGCTTTTGATAGTTCCGCTATTGTTATATTCGGATTTTCAGCCATTAGAGATACAATTTTCTCCGAACTTTTCTCCGAACTTTTCTCCGAACTTTTCTGGGAATCGACTGGACCCTTGACTGGACCTTCTAAAGGAAGGGTTAATTGAAAGTACTGTTTGTCTTCTTTGAAGACCGGTTTGGCTCCCTTTGAATAGAGGGGGAGATACTTGTTAATATTTCGAACTCCCGAACCTAATTCATCAAAACGTCCCAGCTGTATCATAAATTTGCAGAGAGTGGGATTATGGGAATAGGGATGCAGGTTCTCCGGTGTGATTTCTCCAAAAAAATGCTGCGTACAGGGATTGTCTAAGATCACCCTATCATTGTATATGATCAACCGGCCAGGAGAGGCACTCATATAATCCCGATGGGAGATAATATTGGAGATGGCTTCCCGGAAGATCTTGTCCATCAGACTGATACGCATATCCCCTTCCAAATAGAAAGGGTCATTTAAATGTTTATCAACAAAGGCCATCATCTGATCATAGGCATCAATCAAGTTGGTTCTAATTTCTACCCGGTCATCATAGCGTTCCTCATCATTGCGGCGGAGAAGGCAATCAAATTTATAGGCCGGGACGGCTCGTTGAATTGCCAGATCACTTCCAAAAAGAAGGAGAGCTGCCAGGGTTAAACAATTCTTTCCTGTTTCTTTGTCGATGGTATAGAATCCGCCGATTTGAAGCAGCTCTTCGTTGCTTAACTGTATCCAGGGATGGCTGGAGTTGTAGGCGTGCATTAAGGCTCTGACTTTATCAAAGAGTTCAGGGCGTAAATCGTCCAGAGTGGCCATCTGCTGGGGGCGTTGTTCGGAGAAGAGTCCAAGTTTACGGTTTAAAAGACCTGCCAATTGTTCAGTTCCCTGAACTCTGTAATCGCCGTCTTCACTGCGGAGGTAGATCTGCCCTCCGGTTTTATGGAGCTGGGAACTGAGGGGTACTTGCACTGTAATGATCCATTTTCCACCCATTTCATAGTCTTTTGGAAACAGGAGGTACGGGAGATCCAGTTTTTGAGGATTATTGGATAGGTTAGCCAGGTTGGCTTTCATTTGGTCTTTTGCAGCGGGGTTAACGCCTTTGATTTCTCCTTTGTCTGAGACTCCCAGGAGGATTGTTCCTCCATCGGTGTTGAGGAAGGCGCATATTGTTTCAAAGAGGTTTGTGGGGAGTGCATTGTAGGCTTCTTTGAATTCAATGTTGAGGTTTTCACCTTGGGTGAGGAGTTCTTTAATCTGGTTGATTGTCATGTGTTATCCCCCCTTGTATCATATACATCGATTATGACTTGGATTATATCGAATCCTTCATTATGAACGACTTCAAAAGATTCTTTTATAATATCCAGCATTTTATTCTTTGAATATATTTTTTGTTTTTCGGCTTTATATTCATCCTATAGTAAAGTGCTTAATGAGTACGGAAGTCTATGCTGTCTCAACCACTCGCCTTTTTGTTCTTCAGGAAGAATTTTGTTTTCAAGCAGTAGAGCCAGTTTTTCCCCGGGATTCCGCTGATGAGGGGTCATTCCATCTGCATCATCCAGACTCAGTTTACCAGTTCTGTACTTTTCTATCCAGTTTAATATAGTCGTATAGCTGATTCCTGTTTTCGGGGCTAATTGACTTGTACTTCTCCCGCTTCCATCCTGTGTCTTTCTGATTATTGAAACTCTAAATCCTGGTGAATATTTCATATTGTTCTTCCCTCCAACTGGCAAACTCTATCTTGACACAGGGGGGAAGGCTAATTGTCTTTATCGTGAATGGAAAAATGGGGGTTGGGGGTCGGGTTTACCCTATGTGTTAATGGGTAGAATAGTGATTCCATATAGGAGACAGGTACTATATTTGATATACCATTGATGAAGATTTTTTTGAATTAGATTTCCTAAGATATACGATTCAAGCCATGATCCTTAGAAATCCATCCTTCAATGGCAGATACTACATT
>NZ_JAQIBL010000173.1 GCF_027859075.1 Oceanispirochaeta sp.
TGTTTTCATCCCATCCGGGGATAAAGAAAAGCTTAAGAATGCCCTCTTTGATGCGGGAGCCGGTGCTCTGGGCAATTACAGCCGATGCAGCTGGGAATGCGAGGGCACAGGCCAGTTCAAGCCGGGTCCGGGAAGTAATCCAGTTCTGGGCAATCAGACGACTCTGGAGACGGTGAAAGAGTTCAGAGTGGAAATGCTGGTCAGGGAAGAACTGGTTCCCCAATGTCTCGAGGCAGTCCGGAAAAATCATCCCTATGAGGAGCCGGCTTTTGAACTTGTCAAAGTCTTTATATCAGAAAGTGAACTCGAAGGGCAGGAGTGGCTTTAAGGGTTTTCAGATATATCCCAAAGACGCTTGTACCAGGGCACAGCCCATATGGGCTGCCGTTTCTGTTCTCAGCACCCGGTTTCCCAGGGAGCCGATGGTAAAGCCTCTTTCCTTAAAAATTTCTCTTTCCCTGTCGCTCCATCCCCTTTCGGGGCCAATGGCCAGTGTGCATTGTTTCTGCCGGGGCAGGTATGTCTTTAAGGGAAATTCAGGATTAATATTATCCATTGCCAGCAGATCAGTCTCATCCGGCAGATGATCAATGCACTTATAGAGGGAGTAGAATTTTTCTATCTCAGGCATCCGCGTGGATTCACCCTGAGCCATTCCCAGCAGAACCGCGTCCTTGTACTCTTCCCGGCTCCAGAGGCGGCTGGTCAGATAGGACTTTTCTCCCAGATCCGTAGCTGTAAAGAAAATCCTCTCTACCCCTGCGGCCGTCAGATCCCGGAGCAGCCTTTTGGCAGTGGGGGGACGGGGAATTCCGATGATCAGTGTCAGAGGGCAGAGGGCAGGCGGTTCCCTCTCTCCATGAAAGTCAAAGAGATAGGACCCTTCGGGCAGTATTTCCCTGATGACAGCCTTTCCCATCAGGCCGTTGATTATACCAGCATCCAGGCTGTCAGAAACTTTTGATTTGAGGATGCTGCGGATATGAACCGACCTGGGATCATCATAAGGGAGAGGATTTTTCCATTCCTCGGGGTTCAAAAGAAGTAAATTCATAGGACCTTCATTATATAGGGGTTCCAGACCTTTGTATATTTGGATTGAATTCTCTACACTGATACACTGGGGACTATGCTTTTATCGATGAAAATGGCATAGTCTTTTAGCTTAGAGAACCGGGTGAATATATACCGGTTGATCAGGAGAATTTTTTATATGGAACCGTTAAAAGGATTTCAGCGCCGTTTCCTCGGAAAAAAGGCACATAGTCTAAAGCCCGTTGTAATGATCGGTGGTAAGGGCCTGACAGAGGCTGTAATCAAGGCTGTGGATGCCGAGCTGGAAAATCATGAAATGATCAAGATTAAATTTGTTGACAATAAAGAAGCCAGGAAAGAACTGGCTGAAGAGCTTGTTCAAAAGACAGAGTCTCAGCTTGTACGGATCATTGGCAATATTGCCGTTGTCTACCGTCATCAGAAGGTGCATGAAAAGAGAATCTACCATGTTCCCAAAAGCTGAGACTCTGGAATACTGAAAAAAGGCTATCCCTGAGGGGACAGTCTTTTTTTATTGTTTCTCGTATTCCTGTACTTCTTCGAATTTGTATTCCAGATCAATTCCTGCCATCTTAAACATCTCTTCCGATTCCGCACCGGCATGATACTTCCGTTCACACACGATTCTGGTAATTCCACAGCTGATAATCAGCATGCAGCAGGTTCGGCAGGGTGTCATGCGGCAGTAGAGGGTGGCTCCTTCCAATGGAACACCCCGTTTGGCTGCCTGGCAGATGGCATTCTGTTCGGCATGAACAGTCCTGACGCAATGCTGGCTCTCATGTCCATCTTCGTGGATCATCGTCTTAAACTGATGACCCGCTTCATCGCAGTGGGGCAGTCCAGGAGGGGCACCCACATAACCGGTGACGAGTATCTGTTTGTCTTTGGCGATGACGCAACCGCTTCTTCCCCGGTCGCAAGTCGCCCTTTTGGATATGGCTTCGCAAACTTCCATAAAATATTCATCCCAACTGGGTCTTATATAGTCAGACAAGAGAGTACCTCCTCGGCAAAATAACTTCCTTTTAGTATAGTAGGAAAATCAAATTCTTAAAAACCCTCTTTCTTCCTTATTATCCAGGGAGAATGCGGGAACATCGGGGAGCAACCATAATGAGTACCAGTGATTTTGAAAGAAACTGTAAGCAGTTGAGAAAAAAATATAATTTTGAGAGCACCGAAGATTTCATGAATGATTTGAGTGATCTCTTTGTTAAGTCTATCGGTCAGGGGGAGGACTTCTCTCTGGAACTGATGGATTACTGTCTGAAGTCAGACAGTGTGGAAGATAAGGACATCGAGAGGCTTTCAGATATGGTGGATCTGTTTCATCTGGATTACAACAACGATTATAATCGCCTGGCTCTGGAAGACTGGGTATTTATAAAGGATCTGGTGAATGTCTGGGCTCTGGAAATGGACATGGATACGGTGACATACATCATGCAGCAGGTTGTTGATTCCGGTGCGTTTGACTGATGATCCTCCCTGTGGGTTTTGACTGATCCAGGGAGGACATCAATGACCCCACCGAAGGGCGGGGTCATATGATACTGTTTTCAATTAAGCTTTTTCGTATTTCAGGGTCTCCGTCGGCTGGTTGCAGACCTCATCGGGTCCATAGTACTGGATGGCTCCTGGGAAGGTAAAGGCTGTTTCCACGGCCCATACCTCTCTCTGTGCGGCAAAGGCTTTGAAGGGGGCTCCCTCCAGCTCTACCAGAGCTTTCTTGATCACCGGCTTCATCGAACCGTGTCTCCGTTCCATATTCATCATCATGGTCAGGGGACATCCACCGGGAACCCACTGGGCTGCAGGGTTCTGAAGATCAACCACGTTGGAGATATAACCGGTGAGGCCGTGAGACATCAGGATGAAGGCAGAATAGCCTAAAGTATAGCAGTAGTCTGAATCAAACTTGGAGGGGAAGGCACAGCGTCCTTCGTAGCCGAAGAAGTGAGCCAGGGCGCTGAAACTGCCCTTGAAGTCACCCTCCATTTTCATCTGAGTCAGTTTCTGTCCGACCATTTCTATCAGAAGCTTTTCGGTTTCGATTCTGGAAACCTGTACGTTTCCATGGGGATCTCTGTCCATCAGGAGCTGTTCCTGAATAGAACGGGGCAGGGCAGAGAAGACATAGGAAGAATCCCTGCTGAGCTGCTGATTCAGCCACTCCTGCTGGTCTTCCAGGGTCTTCAGAGTGGAGAAGTAGTCTGCATGCTGGGCCATCTTGTCATTCAGTTCCGAAATCAGGGCTCCTACTTCGGGGATAAACTCGATCAGACCTTCTGGAATCAGGGCGACTCCGAAGTTCATTCCTCTGGCGGATCTCTGGACTACCACATCCACAATCTGGTCTACGACCTGTTTCAGGGTCATTTTCCTGGCTTCCACCTCTTCTGAGATGATACAGATGTTGGGCTGTGTCTGAAGGGCGCATTCCAGACCGATGTGGGAGGCGCTTCGTCCCATCAGTTTGATAAAGTGCCAGTATTTTTTAGCAGAGTTGGCATCTTTTTCGATATTTCCAATGAGTTCTGAATAGGTCTTTGTCGCCGTATCGAAACCGAAGGATGTTTCAATGAATTCATTTTTCAGGTCACCGTCGATCGTCTTGGGACAACCTATGACGGTAATACCGGAATTCTGGGCTGCAAAGTATTCGGCCAGAACCGCTCCGTTCGTGTTGGAGTCGTCACCGCCGATGATGACCACACCGCTGATGCCGTATTTTCTACAGGTTGCCAGGGACTGTTCAAACTGGGCTTCCGATTCCAGTTTATCCCGGCCCGAACCGATGATGTCAAATCCTCCGGTGTTTCTATAGGCGTCCATCATGGCATTGTCAATTTCTACAAGTTTTTCATTCATAATCCCTGCGGGACCGCCCAGGAAACCGTAGAGTTTGGATTCGGGGTTGGATTTTTTCAGTCCGTCAAAGATTCCGGCAATGACATTGTGTCCGCCCGGGGCCTGTCCTCCCGAGAGGATGACTCCCAGGTTGATCTTTTCGCCGGCCCTGGGATTACTTCCCTTCACAAAACGGGCAATGGGATTGCCGTAGGTTTTGGTAAACAGTCCTTTCAGTTCTGCCTGATGGGAAATAGCCTCGGTGGGCTCTCCCATCTCACAGCTGATGTTTTTGATGTCTCCCTGCAGTACCGCAGGCAGTTTGGGCTGATAGGCATAACGTGCCTTCTGTAGAGGTGATAGTGTATTCATGATTGAACTCCTTGTGCTTGTCTACGGTCCCTGTCGGGACCTCGTATGCTGTCTCCGGGAAAGGATTTCTCCGGCTTCAGATTATGCGGATCTATTCTCAAAGAATATATAGACTTAAGATCCTCTTGTTCCCATAAATGTTATGTAAGTTTATACGAATTTTAAGGGGCCTCGTCAAGATGAATGAGGTTTTCTGTCTCTAACTGATAAAGTGGAAGGAGATAAAAAAGCCCGGACACCAAAGGCATCCGGGAACTGTATAAATTATCCAGTAGGAAAACTAGTTGAGGGGAACGATGAGCTGTAGAGCGACGCTTTCGAACTCAAAAAGGTTTTGCCCGTTGAGAGAAAAGTCCAATCTGTATTCATCGGGGAGGGGGACATAAAATCCATAGCTCATATCGATGGTGGATGTCCAATCTATATAATTTACAGACAAGGTTGTGTCATTATTTGCTGTGACAGCACCAGCTGCATCGGTGGTATCTGGAAATCTGAATTCATTCATCTGTTTTTTCCACATCAGATTTATTTCAGAACCCATCTGGAATCCGATAAACCACTTCTCCGGTTTCATTTCCATTGCGGATTTGAGTCGTAGGAGTACTTCATTGCTATAGATTTTATTAATCCCTCTATCTGCAGATGTTTCAACAGAAACACCAACAGATTTATCCGTTCGGGAATAACCCGTTTGGTATGGGTCTGATCTGTAAACATATTCGGTTTCCGGCTGTAGTCTGAACAGAAGCCAATCATTTGATGGCCTGAGATCGACAAAATAACGGGCACCCAGGGCAAAGTCAAATCCGGCCTTATAATCAAAACTAACATCATAAGTCGTTTCTGTTCCATTTGTGTCTTCGCTATAAGAGACTTCATTCTTATTATTTGACATATCAATCTTTATGTGAGGTGTTAATTCTCCTGCACCTAGTGGGAATGTCAGGTCGTAAAATACTCCATACATCATTTCTTTATCGATATTATCATATACTTGTTTGTAGTAGGTGTCCGCGGTTGTATCATTTTCATTATTCAGATAAGAATTGTTCGTACTTTCTGTTCCGAAATAAATTCCACCGTTATGCTTAAAATC
>NZ_JAQIBL010000174.1 GCF_027859075.1 Oceanispirochaeta sp.
GCTGACAGAGAAATCAGCGGAGGCGAATACTAAAAGAGAACAGCCTGTCTTTTTTGCTTTACATCCGGCACTGGAGTATGTAGTCTAAGTATCCCATGGTACCGCAGGAACACTGTTTCTTAAAATAAATATTCCAATTTTTCATTGCAATATCCACTGTATACGATACAATTGCCTCATGTCCAAAATAAGCATGAAACTCAAGCTGGGATTCGGTATCGGAGACCTCGGCGGTAATCTTTTTTTTACATTTATCGGATTTTACCTCATGTACTTTCTCACTGATGTCTTGGGCCTATCGGCGGCACTAGCTGGAACGACTCTGATGATCGGAAAGATCTGGGATGCTGTGACAGATCCGGTGACCGGCTTTGCCTCGGACAGAACTATCAGCAGATGGGGTAGACGGCGTCCTTATATTTTCACAGGAGCCATACTATCGTTTTTCGCCATGTATCTGCTCTTTTCCATATCTCCCCGGCACAGTCAGGCAGAACTGTTCATCCTGTCGACTCTCTATTTCTGTCTGCTGAATACGGCCTACACCCTTGTGAATATTCCCTACACAGCCCTGATCCCGGAACTGACCAGAGATTATGATCAGAGGACTCTTCTGGTAGCCTACCGCATGAGTTTTGCTGTATTGGGGACATTTGTTGGTGCTGCCGCGGTAATGCCTCTGGTCAACTCCTTCCAGAATGAGCAGACCGGATGGGCGATTATGGCTTCCATCTTGGGAGGTGTAATGATGGGAACAGCTCTTATAACCGTCTGGGCTGTGAGAGAACCTCAGCACACGAAAGAAGATGTCAAAGGTCATGGCTTTCTGAAAACCTATCTTGAAGCCCTGAAACTCAGGGTTTTTCTTCTGATTCTTATTCCCTGGACACTTTTTATAACCGGAATCAGTATGATTCAGGGGGCTCTGGTTTATTATTTTAAGTATATATTTCTGAGTGAAGACAGCTTTCAACTGGCACTTGTGGCCCTGTTGTCTACCAGTCTGTTATTTATACCCATTTGGGCCTGGCTTTCACACAAGATCAGCAAGAAAACCTGTTATAATATCGGCATGCTTATCGTAACAACCGCTGTGCTTGTCTTCTCATTCAGCGGAACATACTGGCCGGTATCTGTCGCCATCCTCATCATGGGATTTGCCGGGGTCGGATTATCGACTCACTACATTATGCCTCATTCCATACTTCCCGATGTTGTGGAATATGATGCCATTGAAAACAATGGACTGCGACGGGAAGGTGTTTTCTCAGGATTGTGGACATTCAGCAGCAAACTGGGTCAGGCATTTGCTCTGGCTTTGAACGGATGGATTCTCAGCCTGTTTCATTATAAACCTGATGTCCTGCAGACACCCGAAACCCAATTGGGTATCAAACTGATTTGCGGCCCTTTCCCTGCACTTTTTATCATTATGGGAGTTCTAATTCTTGTGAAGTTCCCGATTACCAGGGATTTTTATGACAGGATGATCCGCACCGGGAGTACCGATTTTTGAAGGGAATATCCCTGAAACCAGCTCGCTTGAGTAAAGGATATGTGCCTCCCCGCTTCCACGACTCAGCCCGGATGATCATGAACCTGACTGCCCGAAGCTACCTGAAAAACAATGAGCATCTGAACAGTATCCGTCTATTGAATCCTGAGCCTTTCTGTCATGCACTGAAGGATCATCAGGAAGGAAAATACAGGCTCATACTGCTTTTTCGTCACTGCGAAAAGGCAGATGCTCCGGCACTGATGTATGCCATCAGCAGGCTGGCATTCCGGGAAGGTAAGAAGATCGGGGTTCGTTTTACCCGAAAGCCTCATGCCCACTTTCTCTACGGTAAGGATGTTCCCAATTGGGCAAGGCCTATGGCCGGCTGGATCTTCCCCCGGCTGGGTTTTATTCCCGTCACAAACAGAGGACTCTGCCGGGAATCCATTGACGACATCCGTAAGGCTCTCAAGGAGTCCCCCTACCCCCTGGCCCTGGCACCGGAAGGTCAGGTGACATATCATTCTCATAGGACTTTTGACCTGGAAAGCGGCATTCTGCATATGGCAGAATGGGCGGAAGAACATGGACCGGTCCGTCTCCTTCCCATCTCCCTGGCCTACGATTATGGAGATCAGAAGGGTCAAGTCCTGGACAAAGTGCGCCAAAAATGGATGAAAGAGACCGGGATGCCGCTGAAAGAATCATCCGAGGCCTATGCCTTTCTTATAGATATGACTGAAAAGACGGTGTCTCTTCTGGAACACAGCTTTCCCACAGGCCTGGAGACCAAAAAGGAAAGTCTGGATGAAAGAATATATGCCCTGAATGATTCAATTCTGAAAGAAGCCGAAAGGATGGCTCATATTAGAAAAAGCGGCAGCTTTCTGGACCGGATCTTTCAGCTCCGTTACAAAGGAGTGGATACCCTTTATCCCGAAACCCGGAATCCAGCGGGTTTCACCCCCTGGGAAAAAAGTGATTCAGATTACGAATGCACGAAAGCGGCGGCTTATATCCGCTGCTCCCAGATTGCGGATGTGCTGGAGTATGTACACACAGGCTATATCATGGATGCACCCCTGAATAACAGACACTGTGAATACGCCCTGAACCTTCTGGATGTGGTGAACCG
>NZ_JAQIBL010000175.1 GCF_027859075.1 Oceanispirochaeta sp.
CGGAGTCCTGGATCAGAAATACAATATAACCGTTCCTCTTGCACCCCTGGAGGAGGAACCTTCTGTATGAGCAGTATGTGAAACAATCCTGCCGGCCGTCATCTGGAAGTGTTTGACTAAAGGAAAGATGAAGGACATGGATCGGAAGAAAGCTCGGGTGAAGCATGTAAAGCTGTAGCGGGGAGGATTTGGATGAAGACTCGTTACACCCAGTTTTAGCCAATAGTATCAACTAAGTTGTACAACTCTTTTACCAGAGCACTCCGCTTTTCGCCTCTAGGAGTGCTCTCCAATTCATGATTTATTTCAATATGCCTGTTCAGTATCCTCTGAAAAGAATCAGAATGATATCTCTCATGAATCCAGGATAAATCCACTTCAGTGATGTTCTCTTGAACTCTCTCTGGAAAATACTCGATGAAATCCGGTTCAGCCCAATTCGACAAGTGGGACATCTCTTCTCTCTCCACTTCAAATCCCAGGAGGCTGGGGATGAGATAAATATTTGAGAGCATGGTTCTGGCGAGTTGATATTCACCGTTCTGACCCATCCGATTCAATATCAGTGCCCAGCAAAGGAGTTGGAATGGTTCACCCGAATCGTCTGGACACTCCTTTTCAAACCAGCGTAGAAACTCTGAGGATCTACGATTATCAGCCAGAAGGAAATAGAGATAGAAAAGATAGTATCTGGCACCAGCCCCGTCATCAATAAAACCATACTCCCGCTTGAAAGCAGATAATTGTGAACGGATTTTAGTAATTCTGTTGGAGAGACCTTTCGGTGTTTTGGGGATACTCATGCCTTTGATCCTATCATAAGATTCACTGGTCTCTTAGAAGATTGAACAAAGAATGATGATATTATTGGTATTGTCGAAGTTTTATCATTATCAATTTTTGCTGTATCGGGCAGAGAATAGTACTGAATATCATAGATCCAGTTACATGCAATCCTTGAAACACTGCAGGTTGTGAGCCAAACAATCCCCGAAGTCACGCCTGAAGTCACACCCGAAGTCAAGAAGCTGTTAAGGGTCCTGAAAGGGGAGATGAGCCGAACTGAACTGATGGGGAAATTGAGCCTGAAGGATGAAAAGAATTTCCGACTCAGATACATTCAGATGGCTCTTGAAGCCGGACTCATTGAACGCACCATCCCCGATAAACCCAACAGCCGTCTGCAGAAGTACAGTCTCAGCGATAGAGGGATGAATTATCTAAAAAGATTAAAGAAGGTTTGAAAGCTTGCTGCAGAACAATCCCTCATATCAAGCTGGTGAGCCGCCTTTTCTTTGATCAGGTGAAGTTGGAAGAGTGGATCAGAGCTAACACCGTATCCAGTCTGGTAGGCAAATGAAGAAGGCTTCCTGACGATAGAAACTATCTGGCAGGCCTTCGCCTTTAAATTAGAATCTGTTCAGACCAAGCTAGTTTGCGTCCGAGAGACTTAATAAAATTTTCCCGGTTTTTGGGCGAGAAGCCATTAAAAAATTTTATTATTGAAGCAGGCATAGAGTTTGCTTCTCTATAACCAAGGTACTCCAGAGAAATTCAGAATAATATAGCTTTCTCCTTTTCTCCCGAATTTGAAGGATGATCCTCCCCATATGCTGCCAAGCTTATCCAGCCTGCTTTCTAACCAGTATGTAAATGTGTCTTTCTTTCCCACGGATGTATACATTGGGAGTGTCATGGTTTTGACTTTTTCTAAGGGCCATTCTTGAAGAAACTCTTCCCAGGGATTGTTCATTTCGCCTCCGGTTTGTTTAGCGATGCCCACAAGTCTTGTGGTCGTCGAGGTCAATTTGTCCATATTCAAATAAACACGTGATATCTTATCACTTTCAGTATTTTAATACTAATCATTCATTTTCAAAGTCCATTCTTTTTCTTGACGTCTTGCTAAGGGGAAACGATTTAAGTAAATCTCGGCCCTTAAAAACATAGGGTAAACCCTACTCCCCCAAAACCCATTTTTCCATTCACAATAAAAACAATTAGCCCTTCAGCCATCTCCAACATTATCTCCCATCGTGACTATATGAGTGCCTCTCCTGGCCGTTTGATCATATACAAGGATAAGGTGATCTTAGATAATCCCTGCACGCAGCATTTTTTTGGAGAAATCACACCGGAAAACCTGCATCCCTATTCCCATAATCCCACTCTCTGCAAATTTATGATCCAACTGGGACGTTTTGATGAATTAGGTTCGGGGGTTCGGAATATTAACAAGTATCTTCCCCTCTATTCAAAGGGTGCCAAACCGGTCTTCAAAGAAGACAGACAGTACTTTCAACTGGTCCTCCCCTTAGCGGGTCCAGTCAGTTCAAATTCACCAAAAAGTTCCAAGAAAAGTTCCCAGAAAAGTTCCCAGAAAATAGTTCTTTTGATGTCTGAGAATCCTGATATTACTATTGCCCAACTCTCTAAGAAGATTGGTATCAGCGATCGTTCCATTAAAAAACATATAGCATTTCTGCAGAGCCAAAATAGAGTCAAACGTATCGGTCCTGATAAGGGTGGCCATTGGGAGGTTCTGGAATAATGGGTGTTATCGCCGAACACATACAACGCAAATTGGTTCAAATCCTCTCTTAGACAAAAAAAATACCTGACCAGATAAATCTGATCAGGTATTTATATCGGGCTGAGTGGATTTGAACCACCGACCCCGTGTCCCCCAGACACGTACGCTAAACCCCTGCGCTACAGCCCGTTTTTATGCCTGATCAAGCTCTCATGGGGGTATTAAAATGTCAATTCCCCGGAGATTTATATTTATTGGATCGGGTTGTCATCAAAAATCCGTGGGGATGTCAAATTGTTCACATCATTCAGGAAAATATCAATGAGTTCAGGATCAAAGAATGTACCCCGTTCGGAGCACATATAGTCTGTAATATCACTTTGACTCATTGCTTTCCTGTAGGGCCTGTCTGAGATAAGGGCATCGTAAATGTCGGCAATCATAAAAATCCTGGCCGTGTAGGGTATTCCATCCCCTTTGAGGCCCTCCGGGTAACCCTGGCCGTCCCAGCGCTCGTGGTGGTAGTAAATCACCGGTATTGCCGGTCTCAAAAAGGGGATATTCTTTACAGAATCCCGTCCTATCTCCGGATGTCTCCGCATCAGGGTCCATTCATTCTCTGTCAAAGGACCTTCTTTTTTCAGAATGCTGTCAGGAATGCCCAGTTTTCCGATATCGTGGAGGAAGGCTCCCCGTTTCAGCTGGATCTGATCCTCCAGGGGAAGATTGACTTTTTCGGCGATATTGAGACAGATACTAACAACCCGGCCGCTGTGTCCCCTGGTTTCGATATCTCTGAGTTCCAGTATCCTGGCCCAGGCATGAAGAATCTCATCATAGGAGCCTTCCAGAATGTCCCGGCTTCGTTTTATATCCTGTATCAGCTGATCGTTGGTAATGGCAGCACTCAGCTCAAAGAGGCTCATCTGCAGAAAATTCAGTTCGCTTTCATCAGGATTTCCATTTAAAAGCAGTTCCAGGTATCCTGTGGCATCGGGTGTATAAAAATGGCTTGAAAAATAGAGTTCACCCGGTCTGATCCCTTTCATGATCTCTGTTTTAACAGGGATTTCGGATATATGTTCAAAGTCGTGAAGCAGGTAGGGGCCATCAATCTCAGGTATTCTAGTCCTTTCACAATTCAGGTATTCCGGGAAGGAGGCAATGCATATGGCATTTTCGGATTCTCCCTGAACCATTGAGATGTTCAGGGCGGAGCAGTGTAGCTCATCCCTGATAGACTGAAGAGCCGATTGCAGCCGTTCTTCAAAGGCAAGCCTTGAGTCCATGACGACCATTCCCGACTGGCGAAGGCTATCCAGCATATGGATTTGTTTCATATTCTCTTTCTGAGTTCTGATCAGCCTGGCATTGGATCGTTCTGCCTTTTTGTATCGGCGGTTCAGACCCTTCATAATCAGATTGATCATCTGAACAATAAAAATACTGACCGTTATTGAATTGATGACGATAAGCCACCAGTACTGTTCATATTCCCTGAATCTCAAACTGGGGTTTTTTCCTAAGACGAAAAGGAGACTCAATAATAGAAACACAAGTGCATTGATTATTATAATCTGCCTGCTGTTATCTTTATCTGTATGAAGAAGGAGAAGGACAAAGGCTGTACAGAGATACAATAGACCCGCGCCACTGGGGCCTGTAAAGATGAGGAGAATGATGCTCAGTGAATAGAATCCCCAGGCAATCAGTTTGTTGCGGAGTTTGAATTGAATAAATCGGGCAAAGGACATAATCAGGAAGAATATATAAAATCCAAGTAGACCGAGGCCGGCAAAGAGCATGTCCTCTTTGATAAATTGATTGATTCCGGTAATAAGAACACCCAGTCCGAGGGTCACAATGGTACTCATCAAGCTGACAAATATATACTGCTGCCAGTAAATGAGGCTGTCTGTCCTCCCCTGTTCTTCCTTCTTTATCATCAGATTCCTGAGTTTCAGCATATAAAGATGGTAGGGAATCCTGAAATGTTGTCTCATACCTGTACCTTTCTAAACCTAATCATAATCGAATGTTCCCCAATGTCCAAATTGAATTCACTGGTTCTGGTAGAAATGGGAGACTGGTGAGTTTAATTTTTCCGTATCAGGTTTATTCCTTCTGGATGTTCCGTCTCAGAATGTAACCGTCCTTCACCCCGCATCCCGGGATAATGGTACAGGGTTTGCCATGATCTATTTTTTCGATAGTTATGCCCTCGGGATCTTTTAAAGCAAAAGCATTATCAGCCTGAAACAACAGATCCGGCCCGATGTATTCGATCTCCTGACTCGTGAGTATCTGGTTCTTTACATCCAGTTCGTATTCTCCCGGTGAGACCTCTTTTCCAATGGAACCCAGAAATTTATAGGGGGAGGCTTCCATCTTCCCTGTGGGCTGTTCAATGTCGTCCTTACCGAAGTAAAAGCCTGTGGAGAACTCTCTGTGGCTGACCTTCATTAATTCTTCTCTGTAGCCTTCAAGCTGGGGATCTTTGGATCCTTCCAGTGAATCAATCATCTTTCTGTAGGCCCGGGTCACGATGGCCGTGTAGTAGATGGACTTCATCCGGCCCTCAATCTTGAGAGAGTCGATGCCTGCATCCTTCAAATCCTGGATATGATCGATCATACAGATGTCTTTACTGGAGAGGATGGAGGTGAAACCGTCCCCTTCATAAATGGGATAGTACTCGCCGGGTCTTTCTGCCTCTTCCAGTACCATTTCAGTATTAGCCGGTCCTTCCAGGGGCCGGTAGTCCCAGCGGCAGGAATGGGCGCAGCTGCCGTCGTTCGCCGACCGGTCTATCATCCATTTGCTCAGAAAGCAGCGGCCTGAGTAGGCCAGACACATGGCCCCGTGAACAAAGGCTTCCAGCTCAATATCCGGAACATCTGCCCGGATTCGGGCGATATCCCTGAGGGAACACTCTCTCCCCAGGATGATTCTTTTGAATCCCAGATCTCTGTAGAGTTTGACCGCATCACTGTTCAAGGCGTTTGCCTGGGTACTCAGATGGAGGTCTCTTCCGGGGAACCTCTTCTGCATGGTCCGGATAATCCCCATGTCGCTGATGATAAAGGCATCAAAGGGATAGGCTTCAAACTGATCCAGAGACTCGTCCAGTCGGTACAGATCCTGGTTGTGAAAGTATATATTCAGGGCACAAAAGAGTTTCTTATCCCCTTTGATCCGGGCAATTTCTTCTGCTTCATCATGTCCGAAATTGTCGGCTTTGGCTCTGAGTGAAAAGCTGTGCAGACCGATATAAGCCGCATCAGCACCGTATTGATAGGCGTACTTGAGTTTTTCCACATTACCTGCGGGTGATAGTAATTCCATGGCCACAATTATGGGAGAATTTGACTGCTGGTCAAGGAGGCAATAAGGTTCTGCCGCGATATATTCCTTTTAAAACGGGATATGCTAGAATAAGTTCAATTATGAAATACAGGAGTAGCCTATGACAGAAGATAAAATCCTCTGCTGGTACGGTTCTGATCCTTTTGAAGCCGGACAGAAACTGATGGAAGCCTCGGATGTCTGGAAGAACTGGTCAAAAACCGAATCCATCGGATTAAAGCCAAATCTGGTGGTTTCTAAAAAAGCATCTTCCGGCGCCACCACTCATCCCGAATTCTGCGCCGGAGTTATCGCCTTTCTGCAGGGTCAGGGGTTTGAGAATCTCAGTATTCTGGAAGGCTCCTGGGTCGGTGACAGAACCGAGAGGGCCTTTCGCATCTGCGGATACACCGAGCTTGCACAAAAATATTCCCTTCCTCTGGTAGATTTGCAAAAAGATGAATCTGTCACTCTGGAAGCAACGAACGGAGATTACCGTGTCTGTCAGGCTGTTTTGAATCTGGACAGGCTGATCAATATACCCGTTCTCAAGGGACACTGTCAGACGGCTATGACCTGCGCTCTAAAGAATCTGAAGGGCTGTATCCCCGACAGTGAAAAGCAGCGCTATCATCGGGAGGGTCTTTTTCAGCCCATTGCCGATTTGAATGAAATCCTTCATGCCGATCTGATTCTGGTGGATGCCCTCGAAGGAGATCCCGATTTTGAAGAAGGGGGGAATCCTCAGACCCTGAATCTGTTTATGGCCGCCCTTGATCCGGTACTCCTGGACAGCTATGCCTGTTCCCTTCTGGGTTTGAACATTGAAGATGTTCCCTATATCACCAAAGCCGCAGAGCTGGGAGCCGGTACGATCCATCTGAAGGAGGATACCCTGGTTCCTTTGAACAAGGGAGAGGGCCTGAGCAGTTTGCAGCGTTCCTCACTGTCGTCAACTCTGGCAGCACATATACATGAGAAGGGAGCCTGCAGTGCTTGCTATGCTTCTTTGGTACAGGCCTTGAAGATCCTTCAGGAACAGGGAAAGGCTCTCCCTGAAACGGTCATGATCGGGCAGGGTTTCAAGGGGCTCACTGTAGAGGGGCTCGGGTTCGGCCAATGTCTGAGCGGATGTTCCTCTTTTGTTCCCGGATGTCCTCCCGAGCTGTCTGAAATTGTGGATTTCCTCAGTTTTACGGGTAATAAAAGCGGTTAAACATGTAATTAATTTTAAAAGTTAACGGAAATAAAATATAATCCGATGTATACTATAAGCATACAAAGCAGAATTCAATCGGTCAGAGAGATCATTAAGATCCAAAATAAAGCCGAATGATATACTTAACCCCGGGACAATGAAGCGGGGTTTTTTTGCGCCCATTTCTTGAGGGACGGGGAAATCCTTATTTTTCTTCGGTGATATTATGAATGGCCCAGACGACCTTATGGAGTTTTTCATCCGGGTCTATTTCCAGGGGGAAGAGGTTTCCTCTGAATTTCTGTAGGGTTGAGGGACCAGAACTCAATTTTTCAATGAAATCTGCTGCACTCAGTTCATATTCCACTTCTACGGGCTGCCTGGTTCTAATCACTTTATCTAGAAGAGACTGGAAATATTCGGCTTTTTCTTTATTCAGTACTTCAGGATAGCTTTTGCCTATGAGTACCGATCCGTCTGCATAAAGCGCTCTGTTAGATCCGCCCAGGAGGCTGAGGTACTGACCGGTGTGGCTCATAACAAAGACAATGGTATTCTCTTCCTGAAGAACCTCTACGATACTCTTTTGTAGGTCAGATGGTATATTCACCGGAACTCCTCTAGTTTATCTACCTACAGTATAAACTAAATTCTTTGAAATATGAACAAATTTTTGCTTCCCCATTCGCTCAATAAGGAACTTTCAAAAAAGATCAAGCTGTTTACCATAGCATATTTCATCAAAGGTCAGTCCCATGTAGGGAAGAATGGTTTCAGCCAGGGGGCGAATTTGTTTTTCCAGATAATGATCATAATCCGGGTCTTTGGGGTTCATGCTCAGAGGCTGCGGCCCCTTCGGTGTCATGATGTATTCCATGGACCTAATTTTAAGCCTTTCTTCCGGTGGCAGGACCAAGGC
>NZ_JAQIBL010000176.1 GCF_027859075.1 Oceanispirochaeta sp.
CTATTATACCATTATAGATTCCATTGTTGAGTCTCATCAAGTATTCAGGGTCACGGAGAAGTACGGTTTCTTCACTATTTGTTAAGAATCCGGCTTCTATGAGTACCGAGGCCATCATGGCATTTCTTACAACGAACCATGATTCTTCCTTAATCCCTCTGTTGGGAGTTGTATCTCCCAGTGTCTTTTTCAGATTATCAAGAATGAAACCCGCCAATTTTTTGCTTTCCAGAGTGAATTCTTCTTCCATGAGTGTATTCAGCACCGGATCCAGCCTATCTACCGATCCATCATCTCCCAGGATCTGCCGCCTGTAATCTTCAGGGAGATACCATATTTCAAAGCCGCTTGCCTTTTTATTCAGGCTCGCATTGGCATGAAGAGAGATATATATGATCCCTTCACCATCCTTCAGATTAAAGCTATTGGCAAGTTCTACACGTTCTTCCAATGTCGGATAGATATCAGTCCTCCTGGTCAGGATGATTTCCTTATCATTATATTTTGCTGATAGTTTTTCTTCCAATGAGAGAGTCAGATCAAGAACAAGATTCTTCTCATAAATGGGAACTGTGATTCCGTCAACCGGGAAATAACTGGTTGCACCTGAATCTCTTCCACCATGACCGGCATCCAGAATAATGGCTGCAACCCTGAAACCTGATGGATTTTTAACTGTTTTTTCACTCAGGAAAAACCGGGAAATAAACTCCACTGTGTCAGAAGAGAATTTCAATATTCCCTTTTCATAGACTATGGCTGCTGTATAAAAAACATCCTTACCATTGAGGAGCAATAGGGACTCATCCGCCATAAAGGCGATGGTTTGATTCTCTTTGATTAGAATCCCTTTCTTTATTTCCGGGTCCCACAGCAATCGTGATCCCGTTTTTTCAATAAGTTCATTCTGATCCATAGACTCTGAAAAAAGAGTGATTGATATGAGAAGGAATTGCAGGATTAGAAGAACTTTAATGAGCCTCATCATTCTGATCAATATACCACAGTGCTCCCTGTATGCCTCCCCTCAAGAAGCTATACCAGAAATGCTTGGCGAAGAGGGTCCAACTCGAATCATCGGTCTTCCTCAGGTTTCTTTCTGTTAGGATTTCTTCCAGGGCTTTTTCAAGGGACAGGCAATTCCAGTCTTTTTGTTGTAAAAATACTTCTCCTGTTCCATCCTGAGGGACAGGAACAGGGCCTTCTTTATACTTCATTGAATAATCTGGTTTAAAATCCCGAAGACACACCAGTTCTTCCCAGTCTTCCATCTTATAGGCCGAGGGCGGGAACTGAGAATTCAAAGGAGCCGATAGAAAATCAAGTGTTTCCGGCTCTCCCCTCTCTAAAAGAATCCGGATGATCGAAACGGCTTCTTCACTTGTTTTGATGGCGTCCCCTCTCAGTGGAGCAACGGCTATGACATTCCCGCACTTCATCACATTATTGAGGGGGAAACGGACCTGGTCTCCCTTGTCTGATATGAGGAATATGTCTTTTACATTTTTGAGATCGTGGGCTTCTTCCAGATTTAAAATATCCATAATTTTTCCGGGAATGGAAATAAAGGCTCTTTCAGAGGAACAATTCTGTTGTGTTTCCTTGAGATTTCCCGGTTCCAATCCCATAGCAAGACGCATTCCCTCTTCGACCAGTTGTATACCCGATGCATAGGGATAGGTCCATCCCGACATATACCCTCCTGAAAGTCTTGCCGCTATTTCACCGATCATTACTCCCCTGGTTGTGAGTTTGATGTCTCCCTTTGCCGCACCCAATGTGATTCCCAGTGCCTTGACTGCCTCTTTGAAAACCTTAAAAATCTGTTCTTCCGTTTCTTTATCTACTTTTGCCGGAAGAATGTGACCCATTTCTATAAAACAGGGCGGATAGTAAATAAGCCTGTCTGCAAATCCTGTGATTGTCACGGTATCATTGTATATAAGAGAATCAATACTGAACTCTGGGCCGTCCATAAACTCTTCAACAATGGCCCTGCCTGTTCTGGAGAATCTTATGGCTTCCACCGCCGATTTTTCCAGGGTTTCCGGTGTTTCTACAGTAATAACACCCCGCCCGCCCATATTATCTACTGGTTTGACCACAAGAGGATAGCGAAGTCTTTTTGTCACTTCATGGGCGTCCATGTCGGCAGAAAGTTCGCAAAATGCAGGGATAGGTATGTTATGTTCCTGAAACTTCATTCTCATCCGATATTTATCAGTGCAGTCAAGGGCTGACTGATAAGGTATTCCAGGAAGGTTCAGCTTTTCTGCAATCCAGGCTACCGAGGCAGAAAAATCTGTTCCGCATGTAAACACACCCTGAATGTTTCTGGTCTGCATCAAGTTTTCTGCCGCTTCTACGAGACCAACTCTGTCTTTCAGGTCAATATTTAAAAATTCATCGGCTCTTGATATACAGGGGGCATGAGGATTACCGTCTGCGGCTATGCTATACCAATTATTTTTCCTGGCAGCATCAAAGGCTGGCATCTGCATGATGCCGGCTCCCAATATTATAATAGCAGGTTGACTCATTTCTTATCCTTTTACAGCATAAATTTCAAAGGTGTCACCCCATCCAAAGAGGAGGCTTATATATTTTCGGAGAGTGAGGGGCAATACCCTTTTCAATCTATCCGGGAATCTTTCGGGATGGTGACCAGTCACATGGAATTTTATAGTATGAAATCCGTACATTCTCAAGGCTTTCCGTGCAGATCTTCTATCCCAAAGGGTGAAATGATCCTCCGGACTGTTTTCAAGGAATCCTGAAAGGTTGAATATTCCGCTAATTCCTGAGGCATGGGGTGTTGACAGGGCTAATATTCCTCCTTTTTTCAGAAAATAATTCACCTTGGTCAGGAGGGAACTCAAGTCATCAAAATGCTCAATGACATACCAGAGCGTTATGACATCAAACTGTTCTTTGTCAAAAATCGGGTTCTCACTGGGGATATTTTCAAAGGCATCCTGATGAATCCTGATTTCGGGATAGTGTTCCCTGACATATGAAACCGCATCTTCTGATATTTCCAGGCCCCAGGAAGAAAATCCTTTTTGGATGGCTTCAAGCAAAAAAGGTCCATAGGCACAACCGATATCCAATAAACTGCCGGATTTAATCCTTATGCGACCGAGTCTTTCCGATGCCATTTTCCGGATATGGGGAAAGTCCTCCAGATAGGTCTTTCCGTATTGTGCTTTATAATCTGAGAAAAAATAATCTTTTTTATAAATATCTTTTTTCTGCCTGAATTGTACCATGTACTTCATGCTGCAGTCCCGGCAGAGGAAATAGCTCCTTTGAGGGAACCTTCCGATGGATTTCCGATGACTGCTGCCGCAAATCGGGCAGTCTTCAGCAGATATGGTCATGCTTTGAATCCATTCCATAAAGGGAGCGGATTTTTGTGTATATTTCTCCCAAAGTTTTACCCATGGGGTTTGGTTATTTGTCATCTGTGTCATCAGTGCTTCAGAGAGTACATGATTAATTTGGGAATTTACTTTTTTATAGGCCTTTGGACAGTAGGGAATTTTACTCAAGCGGCTCAATTTATCATGATATTTTCCAGGATTAAAAAGAAGAACCGGTACTCGTGAACAAAGGGATTCAACAGCCGTTAATCCATAGCTTGTGATCACAAAATCATAGTGCATCAACTGATCTTTCAGGTTATCAGCATAATCCAGGCAGTGAACCTCCAACGGGGTGGAATTCACGGATTTGTTCTTTTCCGGAAGGATGACATACCAGTCAAATCTGGAAAGCAGTTTCATATCCAGGGATTGGAGAATCTTCGTGCTTAGATTACAAGGATCTTCACCCCCGAAGGATATAAGAATTTTTTTTAATTTTCTGTCAGGTCTGATGCTTTTGGGACCGTTGAAAAATGAAAACTCCTGAAGGTTCGGCAGCTCTTTCAGGGAAGACGGAAGGATATCCAGAATATAGGATGCACTTTTTCTCAAATCTCCTGCTTCATCAATAGCCAGTACAGGAACGCCTTTGAATTGAATGGGTAAGTCTGAAGTCAAACGATTATCCAGAATAATCAATTCCCAATGATCCCCTTCAGAATCAGTTACTGCATCATGGTATATTAAATTTCCGACAGTTTTGAAAATGGGATGATTCTGCATATCGATGCTTTTTTCTGTCTCACAATCCAGTAGGTAGATGTGGACTTCTTTGAATCCAGATGCCCAGTCCAGGCATCTTTTAAGGTGCCCGGTGCCATTCCCCTGTCTAAGGGATGGAATAAACAGTATTTTATCGGGGTTAATCATTCTGGAGCAAGTATTCCTTCAGACTCTCAAAGTCTATGGTCGTGGCGTGATACAGGTCAGAAAATATTTTTGAAATTCTATTATAATCCTCTATGGTATCGAGAGTGACACGGTGATTCATTGGGGGGGCATGGTTCATATATTGAATATTGAATTGATCCGGGTTTCTGTAAAGATAAGGTGTTACATGTTCATGGTCATAGGGATTGTCTGTGAGGGAATATGCCCTTTCCAGGGCCTCTCTTTTGAAGACTTCCACACCGCACCCCAGGGGAAGGCCTTTCATGGCCATATAATCAATTGAATTCTCATTTTCAATCTCTGAGATAACCAAGGATGCTTTTTCCCAGGCTACAAGAGGATTATCCCCGGTCGCTCGAATGATAATATCGGGCTTGAAAAACCTTCCTGCCTCGATATAGCGATTCAGTACATCACTCCGGTCTCCTGTGAAAACTTTAAAACCGCATTTTTCGGCCAGAGGTTGGAGAACCGTATCGTCTCCAGGGGCTGTCACGATTACATAATCATCAAGATTTAAATACCTGAGGGACAACATGGCATGCTCTATGACCGTCCTTCCCTGGATGATTTTTAATGCTTTTTGGGGAAGCCGGGAAGAGTCCAGGCGAACCTGCAGGAATACGGCTTTTTTCATTCCAATTTCCAGAGTTCAGTTAAACTGTAAGGATCCATTTGAAAGCGGAATTTATTTTTTCTGACCCAGTGCCATATTTCTGTATAATCCTTGAAGGAATTAAAAATGGACATCCGGGATTGCAGGTGGAAACGCAGTATGCTGGGAAGAGACAACTGACAGGAATCTCCCTTAAAATGGAGTGCCAGGTTCTTTAAAAAGAAACGCTTATATGAACTGTCAATGCTGATATTATCATGGGGAATTTCATTCTGGTAGGCAATTTTTATACCAGTAAAACACTGAATTTTTTCACCCCATAAGTAGGCTCTGAAACCAAAATCCATTTTTTGCCAATAGGGCGAAAGAATTTTAGAATCAAAACCCTCTGTAAGCATAAATTTCTTCCTGTTGTAAATCCCGCAGTAATCAAATGGATAAAGTGTAGGAGTATCATTTTTTACAGAACCTAAGGATAGCACTTCCAGTTTATGACCAGAAAAAAATGGAGCAAGCCTGATGGGAATGGACTCCTTTTGGGAGTTCATCAGAACCGGTATGCTGCAGAGCGATTCCTGCTGTGCTGCCAGAGCAAATAAGCGTCCTGTTTTACCTAAGATCTGTAAATCCATATCATCCCACATCACGAGGACGTGGGATCCTGAAGACTCCCTCATGGCGATATTAATTTGTTCACCCGTGGTGAGATCCTCAGGCATAACAATACACTTAAGTTCAGGAATTGTTCTGGTCAGATTGTCAATATCAGTACCCGGGTTTTCGATGGAGAGTATTTCCTGGATCTGTATTTGAGACAGTTTTTGTATCTGTTCCTTTCTGAAAGGCCGCCCTCCTCTGCTGAGGAGAACCAGAGTAATTCCTTCAAATGAGTCTTTTTCACGCCCTCCTGCCGCTACAACAGTGTATCCTGGAAGTGGGTCAGAAGTTATAGCTGTAGTATTCATCACAACTGGTGCACACTCCTTTAAATTCCCCATTTATGTGTTCAGAAAAAACGTCATTGCCTCTGTTCCATATCTCCTCGAGAGATTCGTTAAAGCAGTTCAGCCTGTTCTTTGAGGGTTTGAGCTCTTCCCGGCAGAGGATGACTGAACCGTCCAGGAGGATAGTCATTTCCCTTTTCAGGTGCCAACAGGGAAACCGCCTAAGAGGGGACAAATCGGTTATTTTCTTTTCCGGAAGCTCTTTGGAAAAGTGATCATATTTCTGAATGATCACATGTTCCGTTTTTTGTTTCCAATAACGGTAGAAATCTTCCAGATCATCTTCATTTTCCTTCATTCTGACAGCCTGTACCCAGGTATGGTCAGGATTTTGTGAGAGAAGGGTCTCTATCATTGATAAAGCTTCTTTTTGGCCTTCCCCTCTGAGTTCCTGATACAAGTCACTGTCCAGGACATCCAATGAAATGATCCATTCAATTCTTTGGGACTGAATGATTTTCAGAAGTTCAGGATTATTCATATCTCCCCATCCAATTCCGGAACTTTCGATGACAAAATTCAATCTGGTTTTTTCCAGGAGCGACTGCAGGACCAGTTTTATATCTGAATGCAATGAAGGCTCACCCCAAAGGCTCAGAGAAACCCTGGCATCGGGTGTGAAGGACTCAATCTTTTCGGACAGAGCCAGGATCTTTTCCACAGACATTTCTCTATCATCATGTCTATGATCCGGATTCATCACCGGATAGGGACAGTAGGCACAACTCTGAGGGCATGCCGAGGAAATTTGAACCTGGTAATAATTGGGTGCCCTTCTGCAATGTTGTTCAAGAGATTCATGCTTTTCGATGAAGTCCCTGGACGTGTATATTCCGGCTTTGACAAAACTATTGAGCTGCAGAAAATTAATTTTATTGTCTGAGGAAAGACATATCCTCTTTAACCGTAAATCTACAGGGGATATTTCAGTTTCGATATCAAAGGAATTGATATCCTGCTGTACCCATGAAAACAGAGCTTCCCTGTCAATTTTATCTTTTTTCTCGGGAATGTTTCTGTTTAATTCAGTGAGGGTTCTGGAACAAATGATTTCCGGAGCCAGACCAAGGGGATAGCCGTCGGCAAACGTATAGTCAGCATAGTACTTCAAATGGTTGGAATACATTTTTTCAAACAGCGTGATATCCAGCAGGGGAGTATCGGAAAAATAGTAGAAACAGTGATCATACCCTTCTGAGTATTCGGCCATGGTTTTTAAAAGAAGATCCTGTCGGTCCACTTCCAGTGAGACAATCTCGGGATGATTATTTGAATCATAGAAGGATTGTCCCTGTTCATGATCGAGTGCTATGGGTATAATTTTTTCCACGTCCGGCAGGCTGAATGTAAAATCCAGAACCATTTGAGATATGGTTCCATGCCCCGGAAGAGGTTTTTGTGAGTAGGAATTGCTTTTGATCAAATTCAGAAAGACTATATTTCTCATGTTATCAATATCGTCAATAAGATTATTTCATCTGAGGGAAAGATACAATCCCGGGAGAAATTATGAAAATATATGAATGGACTCTTTTTGTATTTGTCAGTTTCTTTACTTTTATTTCCTGTTCTACCCACTCCCTGGTCAGAGTCAGGTCCTTGGAAAAATTTCTAAAATCCCATGATTTAGAGTATACAGTAGATTCGGAAGGTGATTTCAGAATACTTTCGGCTGGAGAAAAGCAGCCGCGGGATGTCTGGATCAGAGGAGATATCAATTATTCAGGTTCCATCGGGATACGTGAAATTTTCACATTTTCATCTCTTCTGGGCCCCCTGGAGCTCAGTCGGGTCAGCAGGGTTCTGCTTCTGGATAATTTACAAACCAGAGTCATGGGCAGCTGGTCATTGTTGAAGGATCATGAGCGAGATCAATATCTGATTCTCTATACCGTTAAAGCTCCGCTTAATGCAAAAGAAGACTACATTCTTCAGGCCATTAAAGAGTCTTCTGAAGCAGCCATGATACTGGAAAGAGTTCTGTCTCCAGGTTTATAATTGAGGAGTTTTCATGACAGGTATACCCAGTTACAATGTTTCTGAATTGACATATCTTATAAAAAATACACTGGAGGATCAGTTTCCCGTTGTTAGAGTTCAAGGGGAAATCAGTACATTCAGACCAGCAGCCTCGGGTCACTGCTATTTTAACCTTAAGGACAGAGATGCCGTTATTACTGCCGTCTTATTCAGACAACAGCGGCAGCAGCTGACTTTTAATCCCGTTGACGGGCAATCCGTTTCGGTCATTGGAAGAGTCACCGTTTATCCCCAGAGAGGCAATTATCAGCTCATCTGCGAAACCATGGAAAAAACCGGCCGGGGTGACATTCTGTATCAGCTTGAACTATTAAAGAAGAGACTTCAGGGTGAAGGATTATTCGATTTATCTGCAAAAAAAGCACTTCCCCCCTACCCGGCCTGCATTGCCGTTGTGACCTCTCTACGGGGTGCGGCCCTTCAGGACATTCTCCAGGTTCTCCAACGGCGCATGCAATCCTGCAGGATTCTTATCAAAGACACTGTGGTTCAGGGTGACAGCTCCGCTGCATCCATTATTAGATCATTGAACATAGTCAATAAAATGACTGATGTTGACCTTATTATTTTAGCCCGGGGTGGAGGATCTCTTGAAGATCTTTTGTCCTTCAGCAATGAAGAGGTCGTTCGCGCCGTAGCTTCCTCTCGACTGTCCATTATTACTGGGATCGGCCATGAAATTGATTTTTCTCTGGCAGATTTTGCAGCGGATCTGAGGGCGGCTACTCCATCGGCCGCCGCTGAAATTGTCTCTCAAAACAGTATTGAAGCGCCTACCAGGGTGAAACAGATGAAATCTCAACTCATGCAGGCCATGAAACACTCTTTTGAAAAACAGAGATGGAGGCTCAGTCTCTGTGATAGAGTTGTTCTTCAAGCGGCTCTCCTGGATCAGATCAGTCAGCGTCAGCAAACAATAGATTTCTGGAGAATGGAAACTAAAAGAACATTTCTGAACAGAATCAATGAGTTCAAACATATAAATAGAATGAATATAGAATTTCTTGAAGCCTCCTCTCCGGAAAAAATACTTTCCAGGGGCTACGCTCTGGTCAGCAGGAATGAAAAAATCATGGGCCGTGCGGGAGACCTGACCGAGGGAGACAGAGTGGATCTTCAGTTTTTCGATGGAACAAAATCAGCTACGATAGAAGGTGAATCAATTGACATTTGAAGAAAAAATGAAACGTCTGGAAGAAATTTCTGAACAGATAAAATCGGGTGCTGTGGATTTTACAGATCAGCTGGATCTTTACAAAGAAGGAGCCACCCTGGCTGAGGACATTGAAAAAGAGCTGAGTCAGGCAGAGCATTTGATTGAGGAGATAGGCGATTCAGATCAAGGGGAGAAATAAACTTTGTCTCCCACGGTAATGTGGTGTTTTTCGAAAAACCCCTGATTGACTTCCAGAGCATAGAGAACAGAACCGCGGGATTGAACTGATTTTTGTGAATAGGGTTTTAATTCATGGATTTCACGGATGATTCCTGCTTTATTGATGTAGGCAATTGACAGGGGGATTGACGTGTCCTTCATCCAGAAGGAAATTTTTTGTTCTTCTTCGAACACAAACAGCATCCCTTCATTCAGGGGAAGGGATGATCTGTTCATCAGCCCCTGTCTCCTGCTTTCCTGAGAGTCTGCCAATTCAACACGGATATTCGAATCTCCAATTTTTATCGTAATAAACTCATTATCCGAGGCTGAGCAGGATGATATTAAGATCAGGAGCAGAAACAGTATCCTGAGCATTAAAAATCCTCCAGAAATTCGCTTCTAGCAACTTCCTGAAAGCTTTTTAATCTTATATTTTCATCCAAAAAAGTATTAAATACTTCCAAATCAAGGTATTTGACGGTCAATGGATATTCCAGACTGACCTTAATTTTATCATTTGACCAATACATTCCCTCAGGGGATAGTTCCCGGGGAGGACCATATTTGCTTATCATTGATTTTTGAATACTGAAAAAATCAATTTTAGTCCTATCGAGCTGTAGAATAATCAGATAGAGTCTTTTTTCATGAAACTGGAAAAATCCCTGATCTATAAAAGACTGACCTTTACTGCTGATCAGAGCCTGGGTGCCCTCTTTTTGTATCGATACATCAGGATCTCCTCTGAAATCAAAACGTGACTCCACAAGAAGCTTTTCTTTTGTTTCATCGAATGTCATGCCTAAAGAGATGGACCGGTACGCTCCCGGAAGGTCCTGAAATTCCTGGTTTGCCGGCGGAGTAGTCTCTTTTGCATCGCCATTACTTTCTATTAAAGATGTCTGGCTGTACAGCAGCTGAGAAATAAGGAATAATAAGAGTAAGTTGATTTTAAAGATTCTCATTATTAATGATTATCGGATATATATTGCTGTAAAAATAGTGAAAGATTGACAGGATTTAAACTACAAGGATGAAATATGAAAAAACTGATTTATACGGTTCTCCTTATTCTCATTCCCTTCACCCTAATTGCACAGAATTCAGAACAACCCCTTATCACTATTCAATCGAGAAAAATCCTGGACTATGAAAGACCTCCCCGTCTGAAAGAAGAAGACAACAAAAATGGAGTGACCTTTCAATTTGTTCCAGGATTAGAAATCGTAACCGACCTTGAATATGTGAAAGTTTACATTTTTGATATCGAAACGGGAAGGACTCCCTTTGAAAGTAATAATATCCAGAATGGTTCTATTAGAATCAAACTGGAAAAACCCGGGTTTCCGAACACAACTTTCTGGGTGATGATCAAGGATGGATTCAGAACTACTGTGTCTGTTTCGTATTTGCAGACCAGGGAGACAGAGAATCCTGTAATCTTTGAACCTGCGGAAAAAAAATCATCCCCCCTGTATCTGAATATAAATCCTGAAGATCCGGGTTATTATCGACAGTTGTTTTATCTCAATGACAGTGATTTAAATCTTCATAAAACTCTTCTCCTGATTGATGAGGCCTTTAACACCGAGATGATTCTGTCTCCCCAATCCTTATCAGGAGCTGAGGGGGCGGTATTTTCATGGAATGGTTTGAATGCAGAAGATAAACCTGTCGCGGATGGTGTTTATACGCTTCAAATCTCTCCGGATGAAAAGTATTTAATTGGAATCAACCGGAAATATTCACGGCGTAGTACTAATTATTATTCTGGGTTTGCAGGATTGGCACTTGTCCCCTCGGCGAGGATTCTTTTTCCAGGGGGCTTTCAGTTCGGGTCGACTATCAGCCTGGAAAGAACTGAATCAGACAGTTCTCTAGAGTACAACCTCCCTTTTTCATTCTTTCTCCGCAGCTCTCCTTTGAAGATGTGGGAGACGGCTTTCGAAGCAGAAACATCTTTTATTACTGAAGATGCCAGACCCTCTCTCAGATTAAACAGTTCTCAAAAAGTATTTGTCTTTGAATCATATCCCCTGCAGATTTCAATAGGACTCCGGGGCTCCTATAAAAGTGCGATTAATGACTTTTCCGAACAGAAGATGAGTAGTCTTATCCGGGATCCCACGGGTCTCTCTTTTTATATTCCCTTTCAATATAAGCTTCCAGGCTGGGATTTATATGCATCTCCTGAAATCTTATTCTCTCTGCATCCTCTGTTAGAAGATGTTTCCAGTAATAAACACGATTATTATGGCGTGATTCGATGGGGTATTCAATATTCCACTGATGTTCTATTTAGTGTCGGAATTTCTTCGTCCCTGTATTTTCCATCCTATAGAGGGAGCACTTCCATCATGCAGGCAGGCCTGGAGGGCACCTTCTTTATTCCTGAGACCCCCATGTACCTGAATCTCTATACGATTATGCAAAAGGTTCATAGGGGAGAACGAGGCAGTTCCCAGGGATTCAATCTCGGATTTCTGCTTTAAGTATCCTGGCTAATTTTATAGAATATAAAGATGAGTAGAAATAGAAGGACCCCGCTCATAAGCCAGAAGGCCCGGGATGAAATAAAATCAAGGACAGGATTTTTACAGGGAGGTGATTCAGGCTGATTCTTTATTTCCAAGTCTACAGATTCATTCTTTCCAGAATAACCACAGCGGGGACATCCTCCCTTAAAGAAATCTGCCTCATCCGTATACCCGCAGGAGGGGCATTTGACGGCCTTGAAGCGGACCCCGCATTCCGGACAAGTCGTTGTATTCCGATTCACTTCTTTACCGCAGTTGTCACAATAAAAACCCATTATTTTTTCAAAATTCCCAGGATGGTCAGGTCATCATACTGAGCATCTTCCTTCAAATGGGAATAGTAGGTGTACTCGGGAGATTCTTCGTCTACAATAGGATATCTGAAATAGTCTCTGTACTGGTCAAAATGTTTTTTAAGGTAATCATCGACTTTATTATCAATTCTGATTCTATCATCGACTCCTGCGTTTGGATCAAGGTAGAGTCTGAAAACTTTTTCCGCTGATATCAGCCCCAGTACAGTGTCTTTCAAATCACCCGAACCATTTGAATAGTCAAAAGAAAGGTTTATACTCGGATTGGGCTGATGGTATTGGTAAATCTTATATTGCTTTTTCTTTAAGATGGCTTCCATGATTTCTTCGATTCTGGCTAAACCAAGCTCTTCGTTGTCGGAATCCAACTCATGAGATACAAAATCTTCATCTCCCACTATAGATGAGTCACAGCTACCGTCACATTTTATCAGTGATAAATCAATATTCCTGAATGTGCGTTTCGCTTCTTCTATTCCATCTGTAAATAGAAAGAGAATATCATTTTTTTTCAATTGGTGAGTAATCTGTTTGAAAGCATCATCCCCGATGACATCAGAAGTAAACATTCCAGCTGCAGGGGATGTTTCCATTTCTTTTTTCACAACCCTTTGCTCAGTACCATCATAATAGTAAAAAATTTTGTCTCCCGCATGACATATCCAGCATTTACCGGTTTCTATGTTGATGATGGTCACAATCAAGGCTGCAAATTTTCCCTGAAAGTCAATTTCTGCAATAAGGTCATTGATATTCATAACCAGCTTTTCCAGATGAATTCCATCTCTCTTGATATCCAGTTTTGAGAAATAATCCTTAAAGAGTGTGGCTACCTCCACCATGATAAGAGATGCGGGAATGTCTTTTCCTGATATATCGCATTTTATCGTTGCATAGTGTTTTTCATCCAATCTTCTATAATCAAAATAGTCTCCTGATACTCCTTTTGCACCCTCATAATAACCGAAGAAGTGAATTTTATCGTTCAGTTCCTCCCCGGTCGTGTACTTTCTATCAGCACCGGGTACAGGATCCAGAGGAAGGAATTTTTTCTGAATTTCTTTACCTAAGACCAAGGATTTATTGGCTACTGCCGCTGCTACCAGTCCTTCTGTCATCTGATTGAAGGTATTGGCCAACTCGGAAAGTTCATCCCTGGTTCCGGTCTCGATAGAATAATTTTTCAGTTTTGATTTATCCTGTGTGTCTCTGACAAGAGCAACCCCTTCGACAAGCTTTCTTATGGGATTCAGCATGGTCTGTGCCAATAGCAGAGCACCAGCCAGACCACCGGCGAGGGCTATCAGGGAGATGATCATCGTAATCCTTAAAATGTCATTCTGGATACCAATAATATCCTCCAGAATCCTCTGTATGGATACATCCAGGCGTATTATCCCTCTGAAGTAGGACTCTCTGCCCTTGTTTCTGTAGACAATGGGTTTATAGAAGGTATAGACAAGTTGTTTTTCAGAGAGTGTATCAATACTATAATCCGGATTCGTCTGGATTATATTCGACACGGTGGCTAATTTATCATTGATTTCCGTTTCAATACGACTAATGGTATCCTGAATGATTCTCAACTCTTCGAGGGACGCCGTATCTCCACGGAGGGCAAGGCGGACCGCATCTTCTGATAACTGATCCAGTTGGGTACTCTGATCACCAATGAGTTCTACTGCTTTCTGATTGATTTCAATCTCCAGCATTTTGATTTTGGGAGATAACTGGTCGTCAATTCTGCTGACACCTGCCTCATATCGGTTTATGAGTCCCGACTCATCCAGAGCTTCCAAAATTAAGGGACGATCCTTTTCTGTATAATCAGTGAAATCATAGTTCTCATTCTTCTTATACTTTTGATCAAAGCCTTCAGCCTGACTCAGTGACCATCCTTCGGGCAGACTCAGATCATCTACCGCGACAGTAGACGGGAATTTCTGGAGTGAGTCAATTTCCGGATTATTTGAGCTCCATATATAATTAAAATTTTCAGGGTCATTGGTCCCCTGCCCTGTTATGGTTGTATTGAGAGCTTCATCCATGGCTCTGATTGTGCCGGGTAATAAACCAAGTTCCAGTCTGTTTTGTGTCGGGAGATAGGTCCTGGCGCTGGTGGCCAGAGTTTCCAGGAGAAGTGAACTCTTGGCATACAGACCCTCAGATAAATTCTTTTTCTGTGTATTAATCATGTAATTACCTAAAAATATAGAAATCAGTAAAATCACAGCCAGGATTAATGTCAGCAGGGCCAGTGTAAACTTAAGCCTCAATCCCATTCCTCTCCGTTTCATCACTTTCATCCTCTCTTTTATCAATTCACTTCTGAAGGGAGTTCCTTCAATAACAGATTTTATATCATCTTCCAGATGTTTCGACTCTGCCACCAATCTGAATATTTGCCATGAAGACAGAAAACAGATCAGAATCAGGAAGAAAATCAACAGGGAGAAGGCCACACTGTTCAAGTTGAATATGTGTCTTGCAAGATCAACAGGGGTCCAGAAGGTCTTGTAATCGAAGGAAAAATCGCCGAATCTGACTGTTCCTGTTGAATCCAGCTGTAATCTTCCCTTAGCGAAGGCAAATCCCCGGATTGGATGTTCCACACCTACCAGATAACTGCCCTCTTCAAAGACTTCTACAAGGGGTCCGTTTATAATTCTATCACTGCTGACTACATATTCATTTTGAATAAGAGTGTATTCATAATCCCAGGGTGGCTGACCGTTTTTATCCAGTACGATTCGCCTTATCCGGCCTCTCTCACTGAAACCGCGGCCGATAATTGTGAGGACAACCCTCTCCAGTTCATCCCGTTTTGTTTGGACATCAGAAATGTAGGTCACAGGGATATATTTATTTGTTCTGAAAAGAAGGATGGAAGGCTCGCTTCTGTTGCCTACGTCATCAAAGGCACTGACTGACAAAGCCCAAAAACCATTGTCTCTGTTATTGTATTGCACGGCAGGACTGAGGGTTTGTACTGTTCCCGGAGGTGAAGGCAGGTCCAGCAGGGAGGGATCCATTAAATCAACATCCTCACCCAGAAAATAGAATTGATAACTATACCCTCCCGGGTGTTCGTCAGATGATGACCATGTCAGGGTGAAGGTATTGCTTATAAGATATCCCAGGGCATCAGTGAGAGGTTTAAAAAACCGAACCGGTTCGGGGGGGATCGTATCTCTAGTGATTCTTAGATGCAGAGTCTCCGACCAGTTGCCTGCATAATCTACAAGAGCAATATGGAAGTACCAGTCTCCATCATCCAAGGCTCTGAATGCTTCGGTTCTTTCTCTTAAGTCCAGTAAATCAGGATCTTTTTCAGGCTGGGACTCAGGATTTTTATCCCATAGGTAACTGAATCCCAGTATTCCAGAAGAATCCACGGGTCTTCGCCAGCTGATGACGGCACTGTCATTAGACTGTCTTCCCTTATCCTGAAAGTTTACAGTTTTAATGAGTGGTGGAAGAGCAGACCTGTCAGGAGTCAGAATGGAAATATTTCTATTTTCATTCAGCTGATTTTCCCAGAGTATGAACAGATCATCCTTATGTTTGATCCAACGACCATAGGTAGAATCACCGGTCATCAGGCTGATTCTTTTTTCCTGCCAGAATATACCCTTTTTCTGAGCCATGATGATTTGATTGCCATTTCTGTTATCAAACCAGAGAATAAGCGACTCTCCCTTATCCCTTATGATCCGGGGATAAGCAGTAAAATATGTTCCCCTGGATATTTGTTCAATTTCTTCTAAAACCGAGGCATTCCTGTCAAAAACACCATAATATACCTGAGGCATTTCTCTGCCCAGCCTTCTTTCCCAGACCAGATGAATCCTTCCATCTTCGGCATAAATATGGGGTCTCTGATTGTCAAAGAGGAAGAAATCGTTGTTCTCACCGCTTCTGAACTCACTGAAGGTCGTTAATTGGACCTCAGATGACCAGGTGCTTTCATTCCGGTCTTTACTCTTGAGGAAAAGCTGATACGTATTTCTCTGGTCTGTATATAAGGACTGGAAGACAACATATTCGGTCAGGTCGTCAAATGCATAATGGGGGAGGAAGTTCTGTTTCAGATCATTGCTTTGTATGAAGTGTTCAGGAGTGGTCCAAACCTCCCCTTCTTCTGATTCGCTGAAATAGATGGAAAGTACTTCTGTCTCGTTAGGAAGTATAACTTTTCCTGTTAGAAAGAGAATTAAGCCCTTGTCGGCTTTTCGGAAAACCCTGGGAACAACCGAGGAACTCTCGCTTTCAATTCTTGAAATTCTGATCATTGGACTCTGTAAATCACTAAGTCTATAAATATCAATTCTCTTTTCTGATGCTGCTAATGCCAGGATGGGAGTTCCATTCCTGTCTGTACTCAGTGAAAACAGGGAAACTCTGTCTTCGCCTGTATAGCTGAAGGACTCAATCAATGGAACTGGTTCTGACCAGGTTGAACCGGATTCTGAGTAGGATCCAAGGATTGTAACCATGGAGGGATTATTCTTGTCATATTCCTGCCAGGCTGTCAGAATATATCCCTGTTCACTCGAAATCTGCTGGGGATAAAAAGACTCCCCAGTCTCTATATTCAGTGGATCTTCCCAGTAATAATTTTGTGAATAGGCTGACATCGCAGAGAAAAAAAGCAAGAGACTGAATGTTATATAAGTGAGTTTCAATTTCAGAATTTTGATTCAATTCTCCTTTTCAGATCCTGAAGTGGAGGATAGGATGCTGTTGTTTTGTTACCTAAAAGCTGCTGAACTATAGCATATGCCTCAAAATACTCACCGTTTATATATTTTTCTTCGGCAGATTTAAAACGGACATTAGCAGCGGAAGAAAGAACCACTGTTGTTTGACCGCCTGCATCAAGTTGTATTCTGTCTTTGAGTACTAATGCTGCCTGATTTTCAGGGTTCAGTTCAATTGCCCTGTCTAATTGTGTCAGTGCTACGGGAAACTGGGAACGAACATTACCCTCTACGATGGCATATGCTTTTTCATAGAGAGATTTACTCTCTGCCAAGGCTTTAAGGTTCGGGGGAGGTCTTCTTATTCCTAATAGAATCTCTGCGTTGTACAGGGCGTTTTTCATTCCAGGATAATCCGGTTGCAAAGCGGAAAGGTCTTTTAAATCAATGTAGGCAATATCAGTTTCTGTTCTTAATTTACTGAGGGCGCTCTTGAATTTCTCTTCAAATGTAATTTTGAAAAGTTCAGGATCTTTCAGCTGTTGAATCTTAAGTTTGAGTACACTGGCCTGTTGATTCAAAGGCATGGGAATCAGTATCTCATTCAGGTTTTGGTCTGCCTTATCCAGGAGTCTCAGACCTTTATTCCTTGCGCCTGATTCAAGATCTTTTTTACCGGATTCAAAATTGGTATAAGCCAAATTCAAGAATTGAGTCATTTCTGCATACAGGGGTTCGGTTTCCGCAATCGTTCTGCCCGACTCAACAGAAAGGGCCGCTCTTACAAGGTTCAACCAGTAGTTTATCTCATTATTTGGTTCCGTATTCGTAGAGTACCATCTGCTTTCAGCCCTGAGCAGAATCACTTCGCTCAGGCCATACAATCCCTGTAGATAGAGTTCTTTCCCTTTGGTTACATTTTCCCGGACAAAGCGAATGACTTCTTTGTTCTCTTCCAGAAGGATCCTTGACTGAAGATCGACAATCCTTCTATCCGTGGAGGATCGTTCCACCACGGCTTCATTGAATGAAAGAGCCTGAACAAACAGCTCCTGAGCCGTTGTCAGTTCATCTAAGGCTTGTCTGAACTCTTTGCGGGTCAAGGCGTTTTCTGACTGTTGAAGACGGAATTCTCCCTCTCCCAGAAACCTTTCGGATGAAGCTATGTTTTGATCAGCTTTTCTCTGTAACCTGGTATACTCTCGCAGATCATCTTCCATATTGAGCAGGAGGGCTTCAGCCCGGCCAATATATTCAGACATCTTTTCTTTCTGGGGAATCTCCTTCTGGATTCCCTGGTAATGAGTCTTATATGTTTTTACTCTTGCAGTAAGGTCTGTATTTATTTCCTTTAGCTGTTCGGTAATTGCCATACTCTCCTCTGGAAAAACATAGAGGAGAGAGGCATCTCCTTCTATCGCTTCTGCTGGAGGGATTCCATCCATCAATGACTGAGAACGTGTCATTGAACTTTCCATCTGATTGTATTCCCTTTCCATAGGAAGGATTTCAAAGTCTGCAGAATCCAGGGCAATTCTACCATTCAGATTCATGTAATTCTGTATTCCCC
Source organism: Oceanispirochaeta sp. (assembly GCF_027859075.1). Lineage (NCBI taxonomy): Bacteria > Pseudomonadati > Spirochaetota > Spirochaetia > Spirochaetales > Spirochaetaceae > Oceanispirochaeta > Oceanispirochaeta sp. The sequence continues at coordinate 18,476 of NZ_JAQIBL010000176.1, forward strand.
TATCAATAAGTGTCAGATAGAGAGCCCCTTGTTCTGTTGCCAGATTATCATTATAAAGTGCATCCCCGCTGTAGGAATTGATGTATTTGTTCCACCCTTCTTTCAGAAGTAGCAAATCATCAAGTTCTCTGGATACAGTATCTCTTTGCTCGGCCATGAGTTCCAGATCCTGATCATTATAGATGCTGAATTCATCCAGGCGCTGATTAAAAAGGCTCAATTGAGAGTTGTATTCAGCCTTATTCTTTTTTATCCTGATATTTTCGAGGGTAATGTATTCTTTGTTTAGCCATGATTCTGAGGTAGAATGTAGATTAAATTCCGGATCAACATTGATACGGCCGGACCAGAGATTGGTCATATCAATTCCTTTTTCGGCCCAGTATTGGGCTTCATCAAAACTGTTTTGTGCCTGAACCCAAGAATTATTGTTAAAAAATTCTTCTCCCCGGCTCATCAATTCATCAGTTTTACGGAAATATTCCTCTTGAAGGAGGGAAATATTCTTTTCCCAGTATTTGTCCATTGCCAGAACCAGTCCTTCTCCATATCGATTATCCAGACGTCCGAATACAATTCTATTGGCAAAACTCAGGAAGAAGTCTTCCTTGAATTCCGCACTTATTCTGCCCAGAAGAAAGTTCTGTTCTTCAAAAATATATCCGGCTTTCCATATCCTGTTTCTGAGATCGGTGAAACGGGAATAATTTTTCATCAAGGATTCATGAATGATTATGTTCTCTTCAACAGAAGAGATGATTGATTGGGGCGTATATGTATCCAGTCGTCGGTAGTTCTCAACGAATTCATCAAGAGAACTGGATAGAAGAAGTAGTTGGGCATCAACGGGCCCTTTAATTAAGTCACCATAATTTCTTTCATCGTAGGTTCTCTTATGAAGTTGAAAACCCGTCTGGTAAATACTGACAGCGGCATCGTAATTCTGATTGTTGATCTGGACCAGCGCTCTGTCCATCAATTCATTAAATAATAATCGGAAATAGATCAGTTCGGCACTTATTCTGGCATCAGTGAGTGACTCGCTCGTTGAATCATTGGGGTTATTCTCCAATTTTTCCAATTCACTGATGATTTCAAGGCCCTTCTGATAATCATTTTCCTCAAAAAGAGCACGAATCAATTCTTCATATTTTGCATTGAACTCTTCTTTTTTTAGTCGGATTTCCTGAATCTTTTTTTGAGCCTTATCCATTTCCTCTGGATTTTCTTTCACAATTTCAACCAGAAGGTTAATGGC
>NZ_JAQIBL010000177.1 GCF_027859075.1 Oceanispirochaeta sp.
CTGATCATTCCATCGGTCATGATGGAAACAGCGCTGGGTTCCCCTGAATCTGCTGCCAGGAATTCAATCACTGATCCAGCCATTTTTTCCGCTTCCAATGAGACAGAATCTACAAGATCATGAACATGAAGGACATTCCCGGCGGCAAAAATACCCGCTACATTCGTCTGAAGATTTTCATCCACAAGAGGCCCGTTGGTACGCGGGTCCAATTGAACTCCCGCGGACAGAGATAATTCGTTTTCAGGAATAAGACCGACCGACAAAATGAGGGTATCACAGGAGTAATCCTGTTCCGTCCCGGGAATAATTTTAAGATTTTCATCCACCCGGGAAACTGTAATGCCCGTCAGCCGCTCTTTCCCCTTGATTTGAGTGACAGTATGACTCAGGAAGAGGGGAATATTATAATCATTGAGACACTGCTCAATATTTCTTACGAGACCACTCGGGTAAGGTTGAATCTCAAAAACACCTTTGACCCTGGCCCCTTCAAGAGTCAGACGCCTCGCCATGATCATGCCGATATCCCCGGAACCAAGGATCATGACATCCTGACCCACCATCGTGTTTTGCAGATTGATGTATGCTTGAGCCACTCCGGCCGTATACACTCCCGCCGGTCTGTCACCGGGGATGCTGATGGCTCCCCGGCTCCTTTCCCGGCAGCCCATAGCCAAAACAACAGCTTTGGCCTGAAAAAGAACCAGACCATTCGGGGATACAGCTTTTACCTGCTTGCCAGGACTGATACTGAGAACCGTCGTTTCGGTCAGCCACTCGATTCCCAGGGCTTCGGCTTCATCGATAAATTTCTGTGCATATTCGGGGCCGCTCATGGACGCCTTAAAGCGGATCAGCCCAAACCCGTCATGAATGCACTGACGAAGAATACCTCCGGGGAATCTCTCCCGTTCCAGGATGACAATATCTTCAATACCTTGTTTCCTCATTTCTACGGCAGCCGCCAATCCGGCCGGTCCACCACCAATGATGACGACGTCTTTTTTCTGAGGATTCATCATACTCGTACCCATCCAGTAAACATTTGTGACCGGCCACGTGAATAGAGAATCTCGGTCGGCTCTTTTTGTTTTTCTTCCTGAATGATCGCTGCAATTCTGGTCTGGCAGTACCCGCCCTGGCAGCGCCCCATCAAAGCACGGGTTCGGTTTTTAATGCTCATGACTGTGTCGACACCCAGAGGGTTGTTCAGGGCCTGAAGAATCTCCGCTCTGGTAATCGTCTCACAACGGCATACGATTTCACCATAGGCCGGCTCTTTTGCTATAAGATCCGCCTGCTCTTCTGTGGTTTTATCAGAAAAAGAGACAATCCCCTTCCGGCGGGGATTAAAGGATTTGTTTAAAGTCAGGTGTTCCCGCTCCGCCAGAAGCCTGACCGCTCTTCTGGCTACAGGCAGTGCACTGGTCAATCCCGGGGATTCAATGCCGACTAGATTTATGGTGTGAGGGGCTTCATCTCTGGCTTCTATGACAAAATCCAGAATTTCACCTGTATCCGGATTCACCAGCTAGGGTCTGACCCCGGCAAAGTTCCTGATAATATACTCCGCTTTAATATGGGGGAATAGTTTTGACCCGCTCTCAATTAAATCTGCCATACCCGAAGAGCTGACACTGTAATCCGAAAGATCATTTACAAGGTCTGAATTGGGACCAATAATAACATTACCATCTACTGTAGGAGTGGCATGAATACCCATGCCGATTTTTGGATTGGAAACTGGATACGCCGGGAGAGATAGAAAATTTCCGGCTTTCTGATCAAGCACATAATACTCACCCTTGAATCCTCTCATAGTGTAGCCGGGGATACCCAGCATTTCAGATATAACGGCGGAATTCAAACCGGCGCAATTCACGACCCACCTGGTTCTGAATGTTCTTTCAGCTGTTGTGATTTCAAAGTAGTGAGCCTGGCGGTCTATGGCTGTGACCTCATTCTTAAAAAAGAATTCAGCACCGTTCATCCGGGCGTTTTCTGCAAGAGCAATAGTATAGAGAAAAGGATTCACAATCCCGCTGTAGGGAGAAAACATCGCATATTTTCCATTGATGTAGGGAGCCAGCTCTTTGAGCCGCTCTTCACCTATGACTTCGAGCCCTTTAGAACCGTTCCGGTCACCCAGTTCCTTTGACTTTTCGAGGCTTATCAGATCTTCTTCGGTAAATCCCACAAGGACTTTGCCGCACCTTTTGAAAGGAACATCCAGCTCATCTGCGGTTTCCTGGAATTCTAAACATCCTTCCACACAGCATTGCGCCTTCAAAGATCCTGTCTTGTAGTTGAATCCACCATGGATAACCCCGGAGTTTCTGCCGCTGGTTTCATTGCAGACATCCAGTTCTTTCTCAAGTACCCCTATTTTCAATTGATACCTTGATAACTCACGGGCCACAGCCGAACCGATCACACCTGATCCGATAATCAAAATATCAAATAACTCGTCCATTCCTTCCAACCCCTCCTCCCAAAGAAAATGCTCAACAACATTGGTCCAATGTATTTTTGAATAAAACGTCAATAAGTAGATGAAATTAAAACATATTCTATCTTTTTAACGTATTTCAGAGTTTTATGCAATTTTACATCCTACCAATTTTAGAGACGAGCGCTGTGATTGAGTTCTGTTTTTGATTAATTTTTGAAAAGCAGGAAATGAAAGACAAGCTGCCGGATGTAATGTCTCCCGGGCCGTTGTGAACCCATCACCCGAAGCGATAACAAACCCTGCCGGGGCTATGGTATTTCCTTGATAAGAGCTGCCCTGCCAGCGATTCTGTCAGGAGAGTACCATTATCAATATCTGCAATTGTAATATACATAGTTTTCATATCTGTACCACCAAAGGCCATACAGGTGATTTTTGAACTGGGAAGGGATGTTGTTTCAATCTTTCTGCCGCTGATGGGATCGATGCTGACCATGGCCCTGCCTGTCCACAAGGCAACATGCAGAATGCCATTCATATCTATACACATGCCATCCGGAAAACCTTCTCCGCTGCCAAACTCATAAATGGTTCTCCTGTTGGTCAGAGTACCATCAAAATCAAAAGCGTCTATTTTCAGGGTGGGTGTATCGATGTAATACATTGTTTTTTCATCGAGTGACCAGTCCAGACCATTGGAACAGGTGATACCACTGAATAACTCGCTGATCTCGCCTCCTGGTGTCAGTTTATAGAAGGCTGCTTCTTTTGCTTTACCGATGGTCCCAGCATAAATACATCCATCAGGCCCGGTTTTTCCGTCATTAAACCGATCCCCTTTTATTTTGATTTTCTGATGGGCCGGTTTCCATTTGTCGGCATAATAGATTCCATCTTCAAGAGCGGCAAGAAGATTTGAATCTGTATCCAGGAATAGACTGCCCACTCGTTGCGGAGCCGGCAGAACGTCTTCCCTCCTGGATTCAGGATCGTATCGTCGGATGTTTTTACCTTCAATATCTACAAAATAAAGAACCTGATTTTTATCATCCCACAAAGGTCCCTCACCTAACTGAGTTTTCTTACTGCCTTCAACTGCCAACCATGTTTGCATAGATTTTCTCCCACACGACATCATATACCGGGAATGGCTCTGACCGGATATGAATCAAATTTTTCTTAAAAGATTCTCATTTTTTCAAACCGCTGCTGCACAGAACAAGACCATATGATGGTGGCTAACTGATAGTCTTTATCCTTGAAAGCTGCTATGCAATGCCTTAAAATTTTAAAAGATAAAAAAAGGACGAATCCTTCTTGAACTAGCCCTCCATAATATGTTATTTAATATATACATATTTATATATCTATAAAAATAGAACGAATAAACAGGAGTGAACTGTATATGAAAATATTAATTATCGGAGGAGTTGCCGGTGGTGCTACCACTGCGGCAAGACTCAGACGCCTGGATGAATCTGCGGAAATCAGGATTTATGAGCGAGGGGCCTACATCAGTTATGCCAACTGCGGCCTTCCCTATTACATAGGCGGCACAATCGAAGAGAGGGACAGACTCTTTGTTCAGACACCCGAAAGCTTTACGGAACTGCTGAATGTAGATGTTAAGGTCAAACATGATGTCATAGCCATCAACCGGGACAGGAAAACCCTCTCCATCAGGAATCTGGATACAGAGGAAGTCTTTGAAGACAGTTACGACAAACTGGTCCTGTCACCAGGAGCGGAACCCCTCAGACCCGGCATTCCCGGGATTGATTCGGATAAAATCTTCACCCTCAGAAACGTACCCGATACGGATCAGATAAAATCCTTCATAGAAGAGAAGAAGCCCCAAAGAGCCGTCATCATCGGTGCAGGATTCATCGGTCTGGAAATGGCCGAAAGTCTTCACCAGCTGGGTATATTCGTGACCATCGTGGAAGCAGCCGAACAGGTCATGAATATCCTGGATTATGAAATGGCCGCCGAGGTTCACCAGCACCTCAAGGTGAAGGGGGTTGAGTTCTACCTGAAAGACGGAGTCTCCTCCTTCGAAGACAAGGGTGAGAACGTGCACATTGTCCTTCAGAACAGCAGGGTCATCGAAGCCGACATTATCATCCTGTCTATCGGTGTCAAACCCGACGTCAAACTGGCCGTTGAAGCTGGACTGGAAATTGGAAGCACCGGTGGCATCAAACTCGACAGCCACCTGATGACCAATGACAAAGACATCTATGCCCTGGGAGATGCCACTGAATATCCCAACCCCATCACCGGAGACCCCCTGAGAGTCCCCCTGGCAGGACCTGCCAACAAGCAGGGACGGATGGTCGCAGACAACATCATCCAGGGAAATAAAAAAAGCTACCGAGGAACCATCGGTACCGGAATAGCCAAAGTTTTTGACCTGACAGTGGCCTCCACCGGGTTGTCTGAAAAACAGCTGATCAGGATGAACAGGGAATATCAAAGGCTGGTCATTCATGCAACCTCCCACGCCGGTTATTACCCCGATGCCGACCCTATGACGATTAAGGTCATCTTTAATAAAGAACGCCAGCTTCTGGGAGCCCAGATTGTAGGATACTCGGGAGTAGATAAAAGGATTGACCTCTTTGCCGTCATACTGGGACATGCCGGTACCATCGATGACCTGCAGGAAATTGAACACGCCTATGCCCCGCCCTACTCATCAGCCAAAGACCCAGTCAACATTGCCGGATTTGTGGCGGAGAACATCCTCAACGGTTCCTCCCGTCACCTCCACTGGAATGAACTGAATGATATTCCCCGGGATGAGCGTTATCTCATAGACGTGAGAACCGCCGACGAGTTTGGCATTGAGACTCTGGAGGGGGCCGTGAATATATCTCTCCCCGAAATCAGAGGAAGGATCGCCGAAATACCCCGGGATAAAAAAGTCATCGTGTTTTGCGGGGTTGGAAAAAGAGCCTATATGGCTGAACGGATAATTAGGCAGAACGGGATAGACAATGTCTACAACCTGTCAGGCGGAATGAAGACCTACAGTCTTTCTACACAGAAGCAGAGCAATGAAGACATCTTTGAAAAAGACTTCATCGGTCATGATGACAACTTCTATCAGTCGGACCCTCATGCTCATCCTGCCTTAGCAGATATCAGGACCATTGAAGTCAATGCCTGCGGCCTCCAGTGTCCAGGACCGGTACTGAAACTCAGGGAACAGATGGAAACCCTCAAGCCCGGAGAGATGATCCGTGAAACAGCCACAGATCCCGGCTTTGCCAGAGACGTCTATGCCTGGGCCAAGATGACAGGAAACAGCGTGGTTTCTGTAGAACAGAGCGGACCCAAGGTCATTGCGGTCATCAAGAAAGGCGGAGCCCCGTCTCCCTCCAGAATGGGAGGAGGTCCTCAGAAAGGCACCAGTATGATTATCTTTTCCGACGATCTGGATAAGGCCCTGGCGGCCATGGTCATCGCCAATGGTGCCATATCCGCTGGAAAAGATGTCACCCTGTTTTTCACCTTCTGGGGCCTCTCGTTCCTGAAAAAGAAGAAGGCTCCCCGGGTCAAAAAAGACTTTATGGGCAGAATGTTTGGCATGATGCTTCCATCCAACAGCTCAAAGATGGGACTCTCCAAGATCAATATGGGCGGCATGGGAGCCAAAATGATGCGCATGAGGATGAAGGCTCTCGGCGTGGACAGTGTAGAACAGATGATGGAAACAGCCCTGAAAAACGGCATCCATCTTGTCGCCTGCCAGATGTCCATGGACGTGATGGGCGTTGCCGAGGAAGAGTTGATGGAGGGTGTTGAAATCGGAGGAGTAGCTTCCTTCCTGGGCGCCGCCGA
>NZ_JAQIBL010000178.1 GCF_027859075.1 Oceanispirochaeta sp.
CTCTCTGGGAATCATCCTGGATATGGAGCTTGAAAAAGCCAGACGATCCCGAAAAGAAAACAAAAGATCCCTCATCCTGCTGTCCATAAACAATTATCAGAAAATTTGCCTTGAACATGGAATCTCTACAGGAAACATGCTCCTTGAAAATACCGGTATCAGGATGAAAGAATGCCTCAGATCCACGGATTATATTTTCCGTTACAATGGAAATGAACTGGCTGTCATTCTTACCACAATGGCGGCAGAGACCGAACCGCTTATCGTAGCCCGGAAACTGATGAATGTGGTGACCATACCCTATAGAAAAGAAGAAACCAATATATCCTTGTCCTGTACCATGGGGATTGCCATCTTTCCCGAAGACGGTCAGGACTGCAGCAGCCTGATAACCAGTGCGTCCAAGGCTTTGGCCTCGGCCCTGCATGAAGAAAAAGACTTCCGTCTCTTTGACAACAACATCCATAAAATTGCCGAATCAAGGCTTAAGCTTGAGAATGATCTGAACAGAGCCTTTGATCTGAATCAATTTGAACTCTACTACCAGCCCATTGTTGATGAGAATGAGATAATCAAAGGCTGTGAGACACTGATCCGCTGGAATCATCCCGAAAGAGGCATGGTCCCCCCCTCCCTGTTCATTCCCGTATCGGAACAGACAGGTCTTATCTCTGCTATATCTAAATGGGTCCTCTTTCAAACAGCCCATCAGATCAAATCCTGGAGTGAGAATTACAGAATCTATACTTCCGTCAACCTGACAGCTCGGGAGTATGCCGATGAGAACCTTCCTTCCATACTGGCGGCAGCCCTGAGGCAGGCCGGGAATCTGTCTCCCGACTTCCTTCACCTTGAAATCACAGAATCAGAAACAATGCAGCGCCCCGAAGATACCATTCAGAAGATGCAGATGATAAGGGACATGGGGTTTGAGATATTTATGGATGATTTTGGAACCGGCCATTCCAGCCTCAGCTATCTGAAAGATCTCCCTGCGGATACTCTGAAACTGGATAAATCCTTTATTGATAACATAGCCAACGATCAGGATAGTCGGGATTTCCTGGAACTGATCACTCACATGGCCGGAAACAGGCATAAATCACTTATAATTGAAGGTGTCGAAACAAGAGAGCAGTTTAAAATTCTTCTAAAAGCCGGTTGCACACGCTTTCAGGGGTATTTATTTTCCCCCCCCCTTCCTCCGGTCCAGTTTGAAGAGTTAGTGAAACGGAACCTCACAAAGATGTAACCGTTACATATCCAAAAAGACTGATAATCCCAACTATTATATGATAGTGTTTATGTATGATTATAAAATGTGCCTGGTGCGGCCTTGTCATTGACGATTCTGACACCGGTCCCGTCTCTCATGGGATCTGCCCCTCCTGTAAAAAGCAATTGCTCAGTGAAAAAGAAGAGAGTGAGAAAGATGAAAAAAAGATCCCCTTGGAAAGTACAGCAAAAGAACAAAGCATCAGGGTGAGAATATAAATTAAGAAAAGATCCTCCCAAAGGAGTGGTTTATACTATAATGATATCAGTTATGAAAACCAGATTCATCCTTCTTTTCCTTATTTTTATATCTTTCCATTCTCTGTACAGCCAGAATTCCCAGGGATCACCAGCCAAAGAGGTACGGATAGGGCTTTTCCGCTTCGATCCCATTAATTTCATAGATGACTCGGGCCTTCCATCCGGCTTATACCCCGCCCTGATACAAGAAATTGCTCATAAATCCCATTGGAAGGTCCGTTATGTGGAAGGATCCTTCAATGAAGGTCTGGAACGGCTGCAAAATGAAGAAATAGATCTGATGATCTCCGTCGCCTGGTCTGAGGGTCGTTCGGAAATCATGGATTACAACCAGGAGTCTGTGGTGGAACTCTGGGGACAGGTCTATACGACCCCGGGAAATTATTTAACCAATATCATTGATCTCCAGGGACAAACTGTAGGAGTCATGGAGAGGGATATCACCGGCGCGAATCTGATCAAGACAGCCGCCTTGCTGGGCATCACATTCAAAACCATTGAATACCCGAGCTTTCATGATGTCTTGAGGGCCATTGAAAGGGGGGAAGTACAGGCGGGAACGGCTCCTCAACATTATGGCCTGCGCCACCTTTCTGATTATAATCTGGTGGGAACGAGTATTCTCTTCTCTCCCTTCTCCATCTACTTCGCGACCAAAAAAGGGTTGCATGACGATCTGCTCTATGATATTGACTTCTGCCTCTCCGAATGGAAACAGGAAAAAGATTCGGTTTATTATAATCAGATACGCGATTGGATGTCCCCGGAAGGTCTGGTAAAAAACGTCATTCCCCTGTGGATCAAGCTCCTCCTTGTCATAACATCGTTGCTGATCATCATTGTTTCCTATATCAATCTGCTTTTCGGAAGGAACTTGAAAAGGCGAACCATCAGCATAAGAGAAAAGGAATCCCGGTACAGATCACTCGTGCAGCAGCTTAACAGCATCATCCTCCGGCTCAGTCCGGACGGAAGGGTCCTTTTTGTAAATGACTTCGGACTTTCCCTGCTCCACATAAAAAAAATGGATATCCTCCAGAAAAACATTCTCACCCTTGAACTCCTCCCCGACGGATTGACCCTGGAAAGCCTGAAGCAACCAGAATCTTTGAAACAGCTGGATATGGTCAGAGAGATGAAAATCGGCGGGGAAAGACTTGTCATTCAGTGGTCATTGAACACAATCGGAGACGATGAAGGCAGCCTGCAAGAGATTCTCTGCCTTGGATTTGACATCACAGATCGAGTCAGGATGGAACAGGCACTGAAAGAGAGTGAAGAAAAATTCACCAGTTTTATGAAGAATATCCCGGCCAGTGCCTTTATAATGAATGATAAAGGTGAACATATTTACGCCAATCCTGCGGCTCAAAGTCACTTAAAAAAACAAAAGGAATTTCTCCTGACAGAGATTTCCCAGGATGAACCGAATTTTCTTTCAAAGATAAGAGAGTCCGAAAAAAAATTGTTTACGGGCCAATCCCTTTCAGAAAAGGTTGAATATGAGATCATGGAAAAGAATTCTGAATCAGTCACCCGGATAGAGGCAAATCTTTTCCCTATTGTTCAATCCAACGGGAAAATACTGATTGGAGGAATCGTCTTCGATGTTACCGAAGCCCGTGAGATAGAAGAGCAGCTGAATCAATCACGGAAAATGCAGGCCATTGGAGAACTGGCTGGCGGCATTGCCCATGACTTTAACAACCAGCTCTCGGGCATCATGGGATACGCCGACTTGCTGACTCAGGGCATTACTGATCCAAGACAGGAAGGATATGCCAAAAAACTGCATAATGGTATAGAAAGAGCCTCAGAGGTGACAAAACAGCTGCTGATCTTTAGCAGGAAGGGTAAAAAAGAGACAGTATCCGTCAATATGAACCATCTGATACTGGAATTGATTGACTTCTTGACCCATAGCATTGAAAAACAGATCGCCATCCATTTTACAGAAAGAACTGAAGACTCTATCATTCAGGGAGACCCGAACCTGATACAGAACGCTCTCCTCAATATCTCAATCAATGCCCGGGATGCCATAAAAGGAAAGGGATCTCTTTATTTTTCTACCCACAAGATTGTGGTGGACGACAAGATGGCTGCCCTTCAGGGTTACTCCATAGAAAAAGGGCCTTATCTGGTGGTCTCTGTCGAAGACACAGGATCCGGCATGCCTAAAGAGATCAAGGAAAAGATATTCGAGCCTTTTTTTACCACCAAGGATATGGGACAGGGAACCGGCATGGGACTGGCCATGGTCTACAGTTCCATGAAAGATCATCTCGGCAATGTTACCGTACAGACGACAGAGAACAAAGGGACTGTTTTCAGTCTCTATTTCCCCTGTGCCCCTTCAAAGAACAAGAAAGAAGCTATTGAAAGAATCAGTGAAGAGGTACAAGCTCAATCCCTGCAGATTGCCATTGTGGATGATGAGCAGATGATACGGGAATTCCTGAGCCTGTCTCTGTTGGAAGCGGGTCACAGGGTGGCCCTCTTTGAGGGGGGAAAACAGATTATCAAAGCCTTTAAGGAGAATCATTCCTCCTTTGATCTTGTCATTCTGGATATGATCATGCCTGGAATGAGCGGCCTGGAAACCTATCAGCTTCTAAGCGAAATCCATCCGGAGATCCCCGTCCTTCTCTCGAGCGGATACAGTCCAAAAGAAGAGCTGCAGGCAATTCTGAAGAATACAAATGTCATCTACCTGCAGAAACCCTACAGCATCGGCGAGCTGCACAGCGCCATCTCCTCTCTGATAAACAAAATCAGAAGCGCCGAAGATTCACAGGGGAAAACCCAGGATATATAAGAGAAGCTCTCAGGGCTGAATACTTCGGTTTATCCCTTCTTCCTGAGTGTCAGAAGCCGGGTAATGGACCTGATAAGGGACTCTTCCGAAATAGGTTTAGTGATGACATCACTGATGCCGGCGTCTTCAAAGCGTTCCAGATCTTCCTTATGGGAATAGGCGGTCACCGCAATGACCGGCAGATCCGCATACTGATCCATGCTCCGGATCTCTTTCAAAACTTCAAGTCCGCTTTTTCGCGGAAGCCCCATATCCAACAGCACCAGATCAGGCTGGGAATAAACCAGTTCCTCCAGGGCTTCCACTCCGTTCACCGCCGAAATAACCTCCCATCCTCTGGATTCAAGGATCTTTTCCAGAAGATACAGATTGATGGTATCATCCTCAACCACCAGTATCCGGGGATTGTCCTCCAGGCTTTGAACCTCACCATATGGAGCCTCAGCATCGGGGAATTCTTCTGCCTGTTCCGGCAGAGACACGGTAAAACAGCTCCCCTGTCCAGGCAGGGAAACCAGATTCAGCTCCCCCCCCATAGCCCGGGTCAGGCTGCGGCAGATGGCCAGTCCCAAACCGGTTCCGCTATGCTCCTTTGTATAGGGAGACTCAAGTTGCAGAAAGGGCTGAAATATATCCTCCTGCCTGCTTTCGGGTATCCCGAGACCCTGGTCTTCCACTTCGATTTTCAGACCATCCGAGAGAGAACAGCGCAGGGAGATAGTACCCTTGCTGGAGTATTTCACCGCATTGATCAACAGGTTGCTGATAATCTGTATCAACCGGATCTCATCGCCTACGAAAAGAAGATGAGATTCTGGAAGAGACCATTTCAGTGACAATCCCTTACTTTCAGCCTGAGGGAGCTGTAAACGGCAGAGCTTATTCAAGCTGTCACAAGGAGAGAACGAGTGATAACGGAACTTCATAGAACCCGCATCAAGCTGTGTGTAATCAAGGATATCCGAGATGACTGCCGAAAGATGGAGAGCCGAAAACTCTGCCAGGCTATGATACATCTCCATGTCATCATCCATGGGGAGTGTGGTCATCAGCTTCAGCATCCCCAGAACACCATTCAAGGGCGTTCTCATTTCATGATTAATATTGGAAAGAAATTCAGATTTGGCCCAATTGGCACTTTCCGCCGCGTCCTTGGCAATGCGGAGTTAGGGGACGGGATTCCCGACCCTTATTGAAAAAGAATTCAGGAATATAGGATCCTTTGGTCATTTTAATAATGACAGGATCATTCAGACCCGGACCTTCATAATACTGGGTCAGTCTGTCTCTCAGCCGTTTAGCCTCCACCCTGATCCGGGGATCAATCTGCTGATCAAAGGTTGTTTCGAGTCCGAAAGCATCCACGGCGATTGAGAATTCCTTGATTTGAGAACTCTCTTCCAACAGAACTTTGTTGCTCACATAACGCAAAAAGCTGCTCGCTCTTTTTGCCCCGCGAAACAACTTATGATTCAGCATGGGATCCAGCTGGTCATGTATTTCGTCTGCATGATTATGGGGATCATTCATTTATAAAATCCTGTTGTGACAGCTGAATCGAAGAATTCAGACATAATCTATATTATATACATATCGTCATAGTCAAACATAATCTATAACTAGACTTTATTTGACAAAATTGTAGTTAAGTTTGAAAATCTCAACATTATTGTAGGTAAAACCATCATAGCCTCGTCTATTCATAGCTGGTATCTACAAATTTGTACATTATCAATAAACCTTATATATACATTCATTGTATACATTTAAGACATAAATGAAATGTTCGTTTGTACCTAATTGTAAAATATTGGTACAAATTTTGCAAAGAAATACAAAAATGCTTTGTTGGAGAAAAAAATTTATGAACAAATTATCCTTCAGGAAA
>NZ_JAQIBL010000179.1 GCF_027859075.1 Oceanispirochaeta sp.
GCTGCACCCCTGGGGAGGGATTCCAGTATCCGGGTACCCGCACCGCGTACCTGATAAATAATGGAGGCGCTGCCCTTTTCGGGATTAAAAGAAGACAGGGCAAAGGGCCTGCGGAGGAGGGGGACTGGATTGTCATGAACCTTGATGGTAAGAAATTGTCCCGGTTTTGCCTTGCCGCAGTCCTCAGGCCAGGTGAATTCCATCTCCAGGTATCCCCGGGCTATGGTTTTTTGGCTGAGTATGATTGATTTGAAATTCTTCATGCTTATCCCAGAATGATTTTTTCGAGATCTGCAGCTTTCTCCTTGAAACTTTCCCTCAGGTAGCTGCTTAGATTCTTGATGCGTTTTGCTGTGTCCAGATCGATGGAATGCTCAATCCGGCAGGCTTCATCCTCGGCCTTCCCAGTGTCTAACAGGAGGGTCTCTTCCAGAAAAGTTACCAGAATATTGTGTTTTTTCAGAACAATCTCTGCTAGTTCCTTGCCTCGGGCTGTCAGGTTGATAAATGAGTTTTTTTCATACTCGATCATGCCCTTGGATTTTAGATTCTTCAAAGCCCCGGTGACAGAAGGCATCTGAACGGATAATTTTTCGGCAATGTCCTTGACCCTGGCAACCCTGTTTATCTTCTCTAACTGAAGGATCGCTTCAAGATAGTCTTCCAGGCTGGGTGTCAGCTTTACATTCTTTTCCATAAGTATTTCTAACAGAATCAATACGAATTGGCAAGGAAAATCATGAGGGTTGACTAAGAATGTTAGGAATTGGCAGTCAGGAGGCTGGTTTGCGGACTTGCCAGAGGCAGGAGCAGCGAAAATTTTCCCACCACAGCCTTGTCTCATCATAGCGGATTTTATACAGACCGATCTGCCAGTTTCTGAAATTGAATTGAACCGATTCGGTATTCTCAGGTGCTACAGAGTCGGCAAAACTCAGCTTTCCCGGGTTCAGGAGGAGCCCCTGCCAGTCAATAAAGGTCTTATCTGAAACCCGGGGAATCTGTTTACCGTGAATCTCCCTCAGGTAGGTTTGATGATGGTTGAAGCCTTCAGCTTCCTTCAACTTCAGTATGATGTTTTCATTCTCTCTGACAGGGCCTGCCAGTATCAGGGGAGGCATCCCCTTTAATCCAGAGGGATTCACCCTGTCCCGGGGGAAGGAGGCCTCAAAGGTATGGATGGGAATGATCAGGGGGAGAGGGGAGTACCAGGCGCATTTTTTTGCTGACCCTGCCTGAAACTTCTGCAAGTCCCCTTCTGCCCCCTTGGCAGGAGCCAACGCTGTTATATAATATGTTACCATTCCTGTACTGCCTTTACCGTCGGGATATCTTATATTATAAAGACAATAGAATCATGCAAAGAGCTCTGGCCCCAATAGTATTCATTTTTCTCCTCCTTCCGCCTCTGTTTGCGGGAGATCTTTCCCTTTATGAACAGCAGCGGGGGATCAGGACATTTCAGAATCCGGTGAATATCCCCGGGATGAACAAGTCTGGATGGGAGCATCCCGGTTCCGGGAATCTGGAATACTCTTTTCTTCCTCCCCTGGAGGATCAATCCCTCTATATTCAATTATCCTCTGAAAGGAAAACCCCTCTCCGCTTAAGCCTTATATCGGGAGATTTCCATTTTGACCTCCCTGCTTCGGAAGCTCTGCCCTTATTGCAAGTGGTCCTCCCTGAAAATGAGTCCCTTCTTTCACTCTCCCTGCCTCAGGGTTCAACGTTTTTTACAGGGACCCGGGATGAGTCTTCTCAGGACCTGATCCTTCGGGTAGACCGTCCGGACAGCCTTGAACTGACCCTCCCAGACCCTGAGGAGGGAAAGAGGGAAATCCAGCTTCTTATGAAAAACAAGGGGGCCCTTTCAATTTACCCTGCCGGTTCTCCCCGGGATGTAGAAAACAATTCCCATTCCCTTGGAATATTACCAACCAGCCGGGTTCGTACTCTTCAGTTTCCCTATCCATCAATAAAAAAACGCTCCTGGGTTCTCTCTCCTCTGGGGAACCTGGATTCTCTCTCCCTGAACATGCCCCTCGCCCCTGAATTTCCTGGCGCTCTGCCCCGGGAAATCGATCAGATCCTGGCGTCCTCAGCTCCCTTATGGCGGAATGAAAGTTTTGAGATATACAGCTGGACCTCTTTTCCGGAAATCCTGGTGTGGGACTGCCTGAATTATGAGATGCAGAACCGCTTTTTCACAAGATTGTCCTACTTTGTAGAAAAGAAAGGCTACAACGGGACCCTGATGACCAACGGTCAGCTCAAGGACAAGCACGGCTGGAATGCCCACGATTACCGCCCGGAAGATCTGGCGGCCTTCTTTAATCGAATCAGGGAGAGTGATTTCAAGATCAATCCTGAAGAAGAGCTGCTGCGGACGATCCTGATCAGGGAGGGTCAATTGACACAGAAGGATGACGGAATCCTGATTCCAGGCCGTGGTGCTGTTATTTCCATCTCCCGGGAGTCCTCTCCCGTCCTCCGTCAGCGGTTTCTCACCCATGAGGCCACTCATGGCCTCTACTTCATATCTGAAGATTACAGGACTTTTGTAAAAGGACTCTGGGAGTCACTTGAAGAGGCGGACCGCATCATGTGGCGCTTTTTTCTGGGCTGGTACGGCTATGACCCGGGGAATGAAGATCTCATGATCAACGAGTTTCAGGCCTACCTGCTCCAGCAGAGCTGTGATGAAGCGCCGGAATATTTTTCTGTCCGCATGAGGAACCTTCTGGTCAGTTACCCCGGGCAGAAATCTTATCTGAGTCGGGGTATCGGGCCGGAAAGTGGGGTGTTCCAGGTCTGGTCGGAGCAAATTCAAGAGTGGATTCGGAAAAAATGGGGGCTGGAAGCTGGGAATTTCTCCCCGCTCCGTAAGGAATTGCCATAAATTCCTCTGCAAAAAGAAATTCCCTGGAGATTCAGGGTTTTTCGGGTTTACATAGTTTTTTCAATTTGATATATTTCAGATCGCTCATTTAAGATGAAAAGAAGGTAGGAATAGATATGTCTCGAAAATGTGAAATCTGTGGAAAAGGTACTATTGCGGGACACAGTGTACCCAGAAAGGGTCTTCCCAAGAAGAAAGGTGGAGCCGGTCAGCATATCGGTGTTAAGTCTAAAAGGACTTTCAAACCCAACCTTCTGAAGATAAAAGCCCTAATTTCCGGTACACCCAAGTCCATAAAAATTTGTACACGCTGTCTTAAAGCTGGAAAAGTAGTAAAAGCTTAATTTTACAATTTCCTTATTTAGTTATTCAGGAAGGATTATTTTTAATCCGTCCCAGGCTGGTTCTATTCCTTTAGGAAGATCCGCCTTTAGCTGAAAATGATCAACATCATGACATAAATGTGTCAAATAAGCCCTTCCAGGGCTTATTTTTTTTATAACTTCAATGGCTTCGGGTATGGAAAAATGAGTCTCATGGGGCTTATAGCGCAAGGCACCCAGGATGAGTACCTCCAGTCCTTCCAGCAGAGAGAAGCTGGATTCAGGAATAGCACTGCAGTCGGTGATATAAGCCAGATTCCCAATTCTATACCCCAAAATATGTAATTTCCCATGCATGATGGGAATGGCCGTGATTTCAGCTGTTCCGATGACCCATGTCTCCTCTTCCTTTATGGATTGAAGACTGATCTGGGGTGTTCCGCCCCCCTGTCCGGGAGGATTGAATATATAGGGAAAGCGATCCCGGATTTCCCGGGTCACAGATTTCTGTGCATAGATAGGGATCTCTTTTTTCCAGCTGAAGGGTCTCAGGTCATCAATGCCATGGAGGTGATCCGCGTGAGCATGGGTGATGACCACTCCATCCACCTTCGTTATTCCGGCTCGAATGGCCTGCAGACGGAATTCGGGGGCTGTATCAATGATCACACTGGTATCACCCTTCTGAATCCAGAGGGAGCAGCGGTATCTATTGTTCTCAATTCTATCGGAAATGCACACAGGGCAGCTGCAGCCGGCAACGGGAACTCCATGAGAGGTTCCTGTGCCTAATAGGGTAATGATCATAAATCATTTTAACAGATTTGTGACCGGGAAGGAAGCGGACCTCTAAGCAATATAGATTTCTCAATATATTTCAATAATTCTTTATAGCGATAAATTTAATTTTTTTCCAGTGAAATCATTTTCTTCGTATCATTTGACTAACCGCAAACACGATAATTGTGTTATTTTAAGGTATACTAATAGAAGAATGTAAGGAGGAGACTGTGCAGTCTTCCCGTTTTAAACAGCTCATCTTAATTGTTCTCATGCTTTTGCAAGGGGCTTTCCTTTGTGCACAGGAACTTAATACTGCAACCACCGGGGCTACCCGGATCTATGGTATCAATTACAACGAAAAATATCGAAGTCCTCTGGCCATAGGGCTTGAGTATCAGAGTCTGACCCCATTTTCGATTTCCTATGAGGAAGAATTCAGTTTCAATGATTTTAATCTGAATAGTAAATATTCTTTTAAATCCATTCCTCAGATACAGCCATATCTTGGCCTGGGCATTCAGCTGGCCACACCTCTTCGCGCAGGAGTCTCTGTTGAGGCTGAGCGTTTTTCACATACCACCTATTATGGTGTACTGGGGACTTCCTATATCCATAAATTCAACAAACAGCTGGAAATGGGAGGAGATGTCTTCCTGGGGATAGGGCAGGCCGTTTATCCCAATGTTGATCAGGTGACGGGTGATCCTCGCGGTACCCTGGAGTTTTTGGCCGGGGCGGGAGGATCTGCCGCCTTTAATATGACCTACAATTTCAGTCTGAGCGTCCATCCCTCTATCCGTTATGCCCGTTCCTTCTCTGCTCTCGATATGTTTAACGGTTTCTCCTTCGGCCTGGGCTTTGCCGGTCATTACAGGGTCGGTACCGATCCGGATGATCCCAGAGCCGAAATCAAGAGCATTCGTTTTGGTGAATTCGAATTGCCTCCCCTGTTTGCCTCTATGCAGAGCTATTATTCAAAGAATCCCATCGGTCAGCTGGAACTGACCAATACTGAGAAATTCCCTATTCATGATGTGACCATTCAATTTATGCAGGCTGGATTCATGGATGCTCCCACTAAGGAAGATTCCATTGCCGAACTGGGTCCCGGCGAGAGTGCCACCATAGACATCTATGCCGCCTATAACCAGGAAGTTTTTGCCATCGAGGGTATCTCGCCGCTGACGGCGGAAGTCATGGTGAATTATTCGGCCCGGGGCAATGCGGGTTCTCAGGTCATGACCGTGTCTTATGACCTGTATGACAAGGAATCACTGACCTGGGACGATGACCGGAAAATGGCCGCCTATATCACTCCCGCCGATTCTGCCCTGCGGAACTATGCCAGTTTTGTACGCCAGAGTGCCCGTGATGTGGTGAACCCCGGCTTGAATGAATCTCTTCAGGTAGCCCTGCAAATGTACTACGGCCTGACAGAGATCGGCTGTATTTATCAGAAAGACCCGACTTCTCCCTTTGATGCCGCCCAGGAAAACCCCATGGTTATCGATAAGGTCAGTCTCCCGCGGAACACTCTGAAAAGAGGAACTGGAGACTGTGACGACCTGACAGCCCTGTACTGCAGCCTCCTGGAGTCTGTGGGAATCGAAACTTCTTTTATCACCACCCCCGGTCATATCTATGCGGCCTTCAATACCAGGGAAGATGCCCGAAATTACCAGCAGATTCATCCGGACAAATCCAAGACACTGAATATTGACGGAGAACTCTGGGTTCCCGTTGAGATCACACTGATCGGAACATCAGGATTCTCTGAAGCCTGGGATGTGGGTGCCGGTGAGTTCAACAAATATGAAGATGATACGGAGAAACGGGCCCTCTACAGAACTCGTGAAGCTCAGCAGGTTTTCCGGCCGGTCGGGCTGAAAGAAACAGACCTGGGACTTCAGTACGGTGAAAAAACAGTCATTGCACGAGCCGTTTCCAAGGAAACAAGTCAGCTCGTGAACAAGATCATCGCCTACTATGATCAGGTCGCGAGAGAAAAAGACAGCAAGAGCGGTTACAACAGTCTGGGAACCGTCTGTACCCAGTTTGGTGAGTACAACCGGGCCGAACAGGCTTTCAACTATGCCTTGGCCCTGGATCGGAACTATCTGCCCTCCAAGGTCAATCTGGCCAATATCATGTTCATCAAGGGGCAGTATCAGAATGCCCTCAGACTTTATCACAATGTTGAACAGGACTACCTGTCCCGTTCCCGTACATCTTCGGCTGCCTTTTCAAGGATAGTGCTGAACATTTCAAGATGCTATTACGAACTCGAGAATTTTGATAAATCCGCTGATTATGCCAATCAGCTCAATGAATTGGATCCGGCTTTACTCAGAGAGTACTCCTATCTCAAAGAGGATGGTGCCACTGCAGCCCGGGTTGAAGGAAAGGTCGAATCATGAAGAAGTTTTTAGTCTATTCAATTCTTATAATTGTATCCTTAATATTTGTCTCCTGTCCGGATCCCCTGACCGAAGATATGGTCACCGCGGCCCAGGATAAGCTGCCGCCGGTGATTGAGGTCTATTCTCCGGGTAATAATGAAACATATTTATCCACGGTAGAGTTTTCTGTATTTGTAAGGGATGATGCGAAGAATGAAGATGATGGAGCCGGTGATATTGCCTCCATTTCTTTTGCTGTTTCCAATGATGATTTTAGAGGGGGCCTTATCAACATAGGCTCTGCTGGTCAGGTCACTCAAGATCCGGACGGTGGTCCCGATTCCATTGATTATGATCCGGATACCGGAATCATTGCATTCTCAGTTTCAACCATTGAACCCAATATCCTCAATAGCCTTATTTCTGTGACTATCACCGTCACAGACAGGAATAATAATGTAACAGAGGAACAAGTCTCATTGTTTGAAAGCGAAGGACCTATCACTGATATCAAGCTGGTGGATGAGGAAAATAATGTCAATAAGTATCTGGCGGAAAAGTATATTACTATGTCCGGGACTGTCAGTAATTCCGAAGATGATCCAGATTCTTCCAGTGAAATTACAGAAATCAGATGGTCTCTGGCAGATAATATTGTTGGACAATTGGTTCTAGATGAAACAGCAACCTATGTGGATAGCTATAACTCGTCAACACTCAATTATTATAATAGTTCTACAGGTCTCTATGAGCGCAGGATTACTGGATATAACTCGGATGTTTATGCCGGTTTGTTTACATTTAATCCAGTGACACGAGCCATCAATGCTCCAATCTATATCAATCCGAATCTTGAAGATAAGGGTTCTATTCTTATGACCTTTACTATTCTTGACCAGAACGGGCATGAGATGGAACAGACTATTTTTATCTCAGAAAATAAAATTGGTCCTAATCCGCAAGTTGATGTTCTATCTGATGGTTCTTATGGACACTTTTCTTCTGTAGAGGAAAAAGGAGATATAATAACTGGTAACCTCGACAAAGAAGAAGATGAATTGAATAGTTTTAAATTCAAACTCACAAATGGCAGCTTAGCCAGCACTGATTATTCATCTGAACTCGATACTTTGGCACTAGGTGTCACAATGTCTGGAACGGA
>NZ_JAQIBL010000180.1 GCF_027859075.1 Oceanispirochaeta sp.
TCCAAAGAAACAAAACTTTCTTTTCCGGTATTCAAAGTAAATGAGAGAATCCTGGTAAGGACCTCTAATCCGCTGTTCTGAATGTAAAATTCAGTCTCAACAGATTTTTCATATGACCCGGCACCCAGAGGAACAATTTTAATGTTTTCCATATGACAATCAGGAACAATACGGAGGGCAACGGTCCTGTATATCCCGCCATAACATAGATAATCAAGGACAGCTCCGAAGGGTGGAATATCTGATCTTTCGGTGGAATCGACCCGGACCAGGATTCTGCTCTTCCCGGAGGAATGAACGAGAGGAGTAATGTCAATTGAAAAGGGAGTATACCCTCCCTTGTGTTCCCCTGCCGGTTTCCCATCGATCCAGACAAAAGCGACCGTCATGACAGCTTGAAAATCCAGTATGACCCTCTCCCCTTCCTTGAAATCAGGGAGAAACATGTCTTTGATATAAGTACTGAGAAACTGAGAATCTCTTTCATCAAAACCATTGTAAGGCAGCTCCAGGTTTGAGTGAGGCAGACATACAGATTCCCATTGCGAATCTATCTCATAATGAGTATCCAACCAGGATTCCGAAAATTCAGGCCTGTAGAGCCAGTCCCTGTTTATACCGATTTCTCTTCTCATAGAATAGTCTCTCTTCTATCAGGAATTTTGCATCTTAAAAAAATATAAGATCAACCTTTCAGTTTTCCCAAAAACGGAATGATCATATACATATTATCATTCTACAACATTATCAATCCCAATATTAAAGTCATACCGGGAAGATCCCCGACATAAAAAAGCAGCGGCCTATAACAAACACTTCCCTCAGAACCGGGTGGTCGTGGATTATGAATTTTAAATATCTATTCTGACACTTTACAATTTTTTGTAACTATTGACGCCTGGGTATGGAAGCTCTAAAATATTAGAAATTTAGAAATTAGAGGTAAAATACTTATGGCCCTACTGCTGTCGGCAGCCGTTTTTTCTTTTCCCATCGGCATTCATCTTTTCAGACTCAATTTTCCTCTTTTGAGAAAAATCAATCCAATCGTTGCCTCTTATATTTTTGGCCTGCTTCTGGTCAACACCGGGATCATCGGGGATGAATCATTTCCTGTTTTGGATTTGATTGCCACCATCACCGTTGCCCTGTCCATACCGCTCATGCTATTTTCGGTCAATATCAGGACATGGTTCAAAGAGTCGGGCAAGACGGGAGCAGCCATGGGATTGGCCGCCCTTGCCATAGCTTTAACACTCTTTATAGGGTCCTTTATTTTCAAAGAAAAACTGCCCGATTTTCCCAGGATTTCAGGAATGCTGGTGGGGGTATATACAGGAGGGACACCCAATCTGGCGGCGATAAGAGCCGCCTTATCGGTTCCTGCCGACCTCTATCTGGCTGTCCATGCCTCTGATATTCTTCTGAGTGCCCTGTATCTGATGTTTATAATGACCATTGCCCGGAAGGTATTCTCTCCGTTTATGATACAGGAAGAACAGGAAGATATGAGGGATGCCGAACTGAAAGACTCAGGTCAGGAGTTCACTCCTCTACAAAGTTTATTCACAAAAGAAACGGTCCTGCCCCTGATGGCTGCCCTGGGTCTTGCGGTGGTGATCTTCGGCATCGGAGGCGCCTTCACTCTCTTTGTCAAATCAGAGAGTCAAACCCTGGTGGTCATCCTGGTGATCACTACCTTGAGCCTGGCCGCCTCTAATATCAGCAAGGTCAGAAACATCAAGAAAACCTTTGCCCTGGGTGAGTATTTCATTCTGGTCTTCAGTGCTTCCACCGGTGCCATGGGGAACTTTTCCAGAATCCTGAATACAACGCCTTCGGTCTTTCTTTTTGTGGCCTTTGCGGTGTTCGTCTCCATGATCATTCATGTGATCCTCTGCCGCCTCTTTAAGATTGATGTAGACACCATGCTGATTGCCAGTACCGCCGCCATATGCTCCCCACCCTTTGTGGCCGTCACAGCCATGTCCTTAAAGAGGCCTTCTCTGGTGGCTCCGGGCATCACCGCCGGACTGATGGGGTATGCCATGGGGAATTACCTGGGTGTCCTTATATTTAAACTCTTCAGTTTACTCTAGTCAATTCTTTGAAACTTTCGGCGGCCTTTTCGATGGTTTCCTGAATATCCTCCCTCTTATGGGCATAGGACAGAAACCAGTTATGATGAGGATGGAGATACACGCCCCGTTTCGCCATGGATGCCGAGAAGATCTGATTGTGATACAGATCCGGATCATCGGGGAATGTCATAAAAGGAATAGAATCGGGCCCTGTCAGATTGACCTTGAAACCTTCCATTTCTGCTGCGGATTTCAATCCGTCCTTCAGCATTTTTCCGACCTCATTCATATGAGACTGAACCTCCCACTTTTCCATTGCCTCCAGACAGTGCAGGGCGGCTACCATGGGAACCGAGGATGTCCAGAAAGTCCCCGTAATAAACAGACTGCCCGCCGCCTTTTTCAGCTCGGGAGTGCCCATCAGGGCGGCAATGGGATATCCGTTGGCCAGGGATTTTCCCATGGTCACCAGGTGGGGGTGGGCATTAAAGTAATTGTGAGAACCTTTGATGGAGAGCCTGAAATTAGCCCGGATGTCATCCATGATAAAAAGAGCTCCCTCCTTTTCACACAGGGATTCCACCAGGGGATACCAGCTCTTCTCTGGGTAGACCTGGTCAATATAGGCGGGATGATGATAGGGCGTGAGTATGATACAGGCAATTTCATCCCGGTAGATGTCAAAGAGCTCCTTAAGGGCCTCTTCATCCCCATAGGGAAAGGTATGTACATAATCCCTGTCATCCAGAACAGGGAACTGATTGGCAGAACACCAGTTGGACGATCCATGATAGGCACCATCGGCCATGAGGATTCTTCTTTTTCCCGTATGGACCCGGGCCATGGTGACCCCCAGGGTTGTCGCATCAGACCCGTTTTTTGCAAATACAGACCATCCCATGCCTGTGATCAGATCACAAAGCCTCTCTGCCAGATCCACAAAAACCGGGGACGGGCAGTTTAAAAGATCCCCCTTTCGAATCTGGGCAATGGCAGGGTCGTCTACTACTGAATTTCCGAAACCCAGAATCATGGAACCGAAACCGCAGAGGTAATCGATATAGCTGTTGCCGTCGGCGTCTTTGACCCGGCAGCCTTCCCCTTCTGTAAAAAAGTAGGGGAACTGACCGGGAACCGTAAATCCGGGACTCTTGGAACCGTAGATTCCTCCGGGGATCACTTTTACTGCCCGTTCAAACAGGGTCTGGCTGGTTTTATACTTATTATTGCCACTCATTTCATCAACTCTCCAAATCGGTCCAGAAGTGGAAAAAGTCCCTGAATCATGGAAATCTTCCCTTTGATCATGACACGTCCGCTTCCAAGCTCGCCCATAGCAGCCAGTTGTCCTGTAAGGACCCCATAACACACGGAAACATCAGAAAACTCCAGGATGGCATTGGCCCTGGCAGGATCAGCTCCCCTCTTAAAAGTCATGGTCTTGTTTTTCTGGGTAACAGTCCCGCTCAATTCCGCACTTCCGGTAACCAGGACGGCTATGTTTCCCTCCGGGATGGAGGCAGACTTCAATCGTATCCAATGGTCGTAATTATATATTTCACATACACCCCGCAGAGCGGCGGTTAATAGGAGGCGGGTCTTTTTTTGGATGCCCGGCGTATCAGAATCTTCGGGAACAACAGTCATGGCCTGGGAGACCGCCTGAACACAGCGCTGAAAGGCTTTCAGACCCTTCAGAAAGGCTCCGCCGGTAGGAATTGGAATAAGGAGTGCTTTTCCACCGGAGAGAGTCTCAGACATGCCTTCACAGGATAGGAACCTCAGATGCATGCCTTTGCTGCCGTCCTTAAATGAAACAAAACTGCCGATGCCTCCGGGGGCACTCAAGCGGACTCCATAGGATCCGGGGGGAAGATTTTTTTTCAAGTCTGAGTCCATTTCGGTCAGAGTCTCAATCAAGGAGGCAACGACTCCGCTTTTCACTGCTGCAATGGTACCTGGATGGGCTTTGCGAATACTACTCATAAATCCTCCGCAGGCAGATTACCATAGTCCTTGAAAGTGTGGCAATCAAAAGATCCTGTGATTACTATCAGCAAAGTTAAAAAAAACCATTCAAATAATTTAAAAGGAAACAGTCCCTTCAATATAAACGTATCAGTATCCATTGATCTAAATCGGATTTAAGAATCAGAATAGACCGATGAGATGGTTTTATTATTTCATTTCTTTTCATCAATCAAATGGATAAATCA
>NZ_JAQIBL010000181.1 GCF_027859075.1 Oceanispirochaeta sp.
TCAGGCCTTTTTTCTGGATATCCTTAAAAGTCTCTATGATGAAACCAGTAAGTCGAATAGAAAAGGGTCCAGTCACTTTCAGGAGATCGAACAGCGTCTTCTTGCCTCTTATCGGGATCCTTCATGCTGTGTCCAGTCCCTGGCGGATGAGCTCAAATTTTCGGTCAATTATCTCAGGCAGATCTACAAAGACTTCTCAGGTCAGTCTCTCTCGGATGAAATCAATAGACTGCGTGTTGAGGAAGCGGCCCGTCTTCTCCTGGAATCGGATAATCCTGTTAAAGAGATATATGCCCGGGCAGGATTTTCCAATTATAATTCCTTCTTCACCAGTTTTAAAAAAATGAAAGGCCACACTCCGGCACTATTCAGAAGAAATCATGAAAAATCGGAATAAATGGTAAAATTGAGAGTCCATATAAGGAAATTAGTGAGTTTCCTGTAGAATCCTTAGTTGCTGGTCCTGAAATTCCGGAGGGATAATAATCTTAGATTTTATCTAAAAGGAGTTTCTAAATGAAAAAGATTCTAATCGCTTTTTTTCTGTTTATACCTGTCATGTTCAGCTTCGCCGCAGGTTCCCAGGAGAAAGCAGCCCCAGCCGCCGAAGGTCCTGTGTCTGTAGACTTTTATACCTGGTCTGATGGAAACGACCAGTATTCTGATCTCTTCAACGCCTTCAATGCGGCCAATACTGATGTTCAGATCAACCCACAGTATATCCCTCCAGCAGACTATGAGTCCAAACTGACCACCCTGCTGGCCGGTGGAATGAACATGGACGGGTATATGCAGAAAAGACAGGTGGATATGTTTGCCCAGAACGCCAACGGCTACATTGAACCTTTGAACGACCTGATCAAGAAACACAATTTTGATTACTCCACAATGAAAGCCTGGAGTGCCGCCATCGAGGTGGATGGTAAAGTCCTGGCTCTGCCCCATAGAGGTGGAAAGTACTATACCTACTACAATGTGAGGCCTTTTATTGAAAAGGGTCTCCCCACCCCCACAGAACTGGTGAACAAAGGGGAGTGGACATGGGATAAGTTTGTGGAACTCTCCCAGCAGGTGTCTGAAAGTGACGGAAAAACCTTCGGTTCCTGTCTTTATACCTGGGGAAGCTGTCAGATCTATCCTGCAGCACAGAACAATGTCCAGTACATCGATGCGAAGGGTAAAGTCGATCTCAATGACTATGCTCTGAAATCAGTCCAAATCAGAAAAATACTGGAAGACGGCCTTGATATGCCCAAACTGGTGGACCTGAAAGTGACAAAAACCCATTACTCCCAGGTTATGTACAGCGGCATGGCTCCCATGCTCCTTATTGGTGAGTGGTTCCCCGGAATGATGGCCGACGGCTTTAAAAAAGGCCTCGTTGTGGATAGCTTTAAACCCGAAGATTTCAGAATTACCAGACTTCCCAGTGATTCGCCTGATTACTACTCCGTTGGAGCTCCCACCTTCGGCCATGTTCACAGCAAATCCAAGAACAAGGATGCCGCCTTTGAAGTCCTCGCCTGGTTCGCTGGTAATGAGGGTGCTAAGGTTGAAGCGGGGTTGGGACTCCTGCCTCCTGTAATCAATGATGATGTAAAAGCTATCCTGGCAGAAAATATCCTTGATAAAGAATCTCTTAAGTATTTCACTGAGGATGTTTCTGTCCGTCCCATGCTCTATAACAAATACGGCAGCAAGGTGGAACAGCTGGTGGCTCGTTTTACAGAGCTGTACCTGATGAACCAGATCTCGGATGCTGATTTTCTTCCTGAAATGAGGAAGGAACTTCAGACCATTTCCGACTCAACCGACTAATCATAAACAATCACAGGAGAGAGCCTTCAGGGCTCTCTCTTTTTTCCGGAGCTTTAAAAAAATGAAAAGAAAATCTCTAGAAAGAGTCGGATGGCCGACGATCCTGTCTTTTCTCCTACCGGGATTTACAGGATTCCTGCTCTTTATCTTTATTCCTATGATATCAACATTAGGGGTGGCTTTTACCAACTATTCAGGGGGACCAAATTGGAAATTTATCGGGTTGAGAAATTTCCAAATCCTCTTAACCAGCCCCCAATTTCATCAATCCCTCAAAGTAACCCTTACTTTTGCGGTCTATACAGTCATCCTGCAGATCCTGATGGGGCTCCTCTTTGCAGTACTTCTGAATCAGCAATTACGGGGTAAAACATTTTTCCGCAGTCTCTTTTTTATGCCCAACGTACTGTCCACCGTAGGGGTCTCACTGGCTTTCTCTATGATTTGCAATCCTGCACTAGGTTTCGCCAATCAGATTCTGGCGGGACTGGGACTGCCTGGCAGTGCCTGGCTGACAAGTACAGATACGGCTCTCATGTCCATTATCATTGTCACTCTGTGGATGTCCTTCGGGTACTATATGATTATCTTTCTGGGAGGACTTCAGTCCATCAACCCCGCCCTGTATGAAGCGGCCAGTATCGATGGCGCTACCGGTTTCCAGTCTTTCTACAAAGTGACCCTTCCTATGCTCAGTCCCACCATGTTTTTTGCCATGACCATAAGCATCATTGGAAGTTTCAAGGTCTTCGACCAGGTCTTTATGATGACCGGCGGTTCCCTGGGAGGTGGCCCGGCAGGCTCTACCAATGTGGTGGTTTTCGATGTATATCTGAATTCATTTACTCATTACAAATTCGGATATGCTTCAGCAGAATCCCTGATCCTGCTGCTTATTGTCCTGGCTATCACTCTGATCCAGTTCAGAAACCAGAAGAAGTGGGTAACCTATGACATCTAAAAAAATCATTCAAAAATGTACAACCTGGATATTGATCCTGATTACTTCTCTCTTTGTTGTTGTCCCTGTTTATATAATCATCACAGCATCCTTTAAAAATGAAAGGGATATCTTTGAGGCTCCCATGGCTCTGTGGACTTCAAATTCAGGTTTGTTCAATTTCAAACAGCTGGATAAATTTCCTTTGTATATCTGGAATTCTATAAAAGTGACTTTTTTCTGTACCGTTATACAGCTGGGAACAGCCTCCACCTCTGCCTATGCTTTCTCCAAGTTGAAATGGAAAGGCCGGGATACTCTGTTTGTACTCTACCTCATGTCCATGATGATCCCTATTCAGGTCATCATCATCCCTCAGTTTATGGTCATCAAGACTCTGGGCCTCTATAATACCCATCTGGCTCTGATTCTGGTAGGCTCTTTTACTGTATTCGGAACCTTTCTGATGAAGCAGTTTTTTATTACCCTTCCTGATTCCCTTATGGAATCGGCCCGGATGGACGGTGCTCATGAATGGACCATATTTTTGAAGATTGTCCTTCCCCTGGCCAAGACCGTCCTGGCTACAGTTCTGATCTTTTCCTTCCGCTGGTTCTGGAATGAGTTCTTCTCTGCTCTCATCTATCTCACCAGTCCTGAACTCAAGACTCTGCCTCTGGGGATGACCGATTTCGTGTCTGAGTATTTGGTGTATTTCGGTCCCCAGATGGCAGCTGCTATGATCTCTATCATCCCGGTAATGATCCTCTTTTTCTCTCTTCAGAGGTACTTTATTCAGGGTATCGCCTCCAGCGGAATCAAGGGATGACCATGCTGCAGGAAAAACTGGTCAAGGTTCCTGATTCTTTAAAATCTTTCGATCTGGAAACCTACCTCCCATCACTGAAGTCTTTTGAATTCTGGGAAAGGCTGCCGAATGATCAGAAGGCCGAGTTTGTCCGCCAAGGGCAGGAGGCAATGAAAGAAGGGATTCCTTCTCTCCCGGCAAGCTTGTTTATGGATTTCAGGCGGACCGGAAACCGGGTACATTTTGAAATTCCCTATTTCAAACGGAGAATCCTTCTATTGCGGATGGTGAAGGCCTACTGTGCCGGAGATCGTCATCCCGATATTCTCGATGGCATCATTGATCTCCTTTCGGTCATTTGTGATGAGTGGTCCTGGGTTCTGCCAGCTCATAACTGGCCTAATGAAAATGCCCTTCCTCCGGTCCAACCGCCCCGGGTGGATTTGTTTGCAGCTAATACAGCCTCTCTGATGGCTCTCACTGTTCACTTGTTGAACATTCCTTTGCTGAAGGAAGCGGACAGATTGATCCTCCGGGTTTATCAAGAATGCCGAAGACGCTGTATTCAGCCCTATATGGAAAATAATCAGCACTGGTGGATGGGTTTTGAAAAAGTCGGGAATCATGGAGAACTGAATAACTGGACTCCCTGGATCACTGATAATTTTCTACATACCCTCTTTCTCCTTCATCCTTCTGAAGAGGAGATGCAGAGGGGTACGAAACGGGCTGTTCAGATTCTTAATCATTACCTGAATGTTCTGCAGCCGGACGGAGGATGTGATGAGGGACCCTCCTACTGGGATCACGCTATCGGTTCTCTTTTTGGCTGTCTGGATATCCTGGAATTCCTAACAGGAAGCTCCTTGTCGTTAATGGAAGATCCTTTCCTCAAGAAGGCGGCCTCCTATCTGCACCGCATTCATGTGGAGGGGAATTATTTTGCCAATTTTGCAGACTGTCCCGGAAGGTTGGATCATATGCCGACGGGCCTGATCATCAGAATGGGCCGGATTCTTCAGGATGAGTCCCTGATTCAACTTGGCGGAGAGCTGGGTCAAATTGAAGTTCCGGGGCAGGATTCTCCGGTGGAAGCCTTTTCGACCCACAGGGACATCAGGAACCTGATGTTTGTATTCCTTTCTGAAGATCTGCTGATTCCCCGGGAAGCCAAAGCCGGCAGGGATGTTTTTCCGGATTCTCAGATCTATATCAAAAGGACAGACTCCCTTTCTTTCGCCTGCAAAGGCGGTCATAATCATGAGAGTCATAATCATAATGATGTGGGACAATTCGTTCTCTATGCAGGAGGGCTGCCGTTGTTGATTGATCCGGGTGTCGGCGACTATACACGGGATACTTTCAATGAGAATCGCTATACCATCTGGTCCATGCAGTCTTCCTGGCACAATCTTCCTGTCGTGAATGGGGTGGAGCAGAAGGAGGGGCTGGAATATAGGGCCTCCTCTTTTGAG